>CAIODK010000321.1 GCA_903856995.1 uncultured Burkholderiales bacterium | reverse complement strand
TCGAGATAGGTGCCTAATCGAATGAAGTGGTAAGGCTGGTCGCGTTGAATCGTGGCAAAGGTGACGCCTCGAAACAAATGGGACCGTTGTTTGATCCATTCAAAAAACGTGGAGTCCACCGGATCGGTGTCTTTGTTTTTTTGCTTACGCACCAGCAACTCTAGCCACGTGTCGTTGATGCATTCCCACATTTCTACCGTCATGGCGCCGCGCACAGATCGGGCGTTTTCTCGGCACGACTGAATGCAGTTAAAAACGGAAGAGGGATGGTCTGGGTCCCATGCCAAAAATTGGGCGACTTGGTCAGATCGCATTGGTCGCCCGGTCGCCTCGAAGGCGGCGAGTGTATCGGTGATGACCAGTGGCTCGCGCACGGTATCGGGGGCGGCACGGCTGCTGTCGGATGAAGACAGCAGCGCCAGCGATTGACCTACTTCCAAAATCCGAGCCATGTTTTCGGCGCGTTCGAGGTAGCGCGAGAGCCAGTAGAGTTGGGCAGCAACACGTGAAAGCATCAGGCAGCCTCCCCGTCTTCAAGAACCCAGGTGTCTTTGGTTCCACCGCCTTGGGATGAGTTCACAACCAATGATCCTTCGCGCAATGCCACGCGCGTCAAGCCGCCGGGCACGATGCGCGTGTCCTTGCCCATCAAGACAAAAGGCCGCAGATCGATATGCCGTGGAGCGATGCCCTGGTCTACAAAAATGGGGCAAGCAGACAAACTCAATGTCGGTTGTGCGATGTAGTTGTCGGGGCGTGCTTTCAACAACTCCGCGAAGTGGGCTATTTCAGCTTTGCTGGCAGTCGGGCCGACCAGCATTCCATAGCCACCCGCACCATGCACTTCTTTGACAACCAGTTTCGAAAGATTGGCCAGTACATGCGACAACTCATCAGGTTTTCGGCATTGCCAAGTCTGTACGTTGTTGAGTATGGGCGTTTCGCTGAGGTAGAAGCGGATCATGTCTGGCACGTAAGGGTAAATCGACTTGTCATCCGCTACGCCAGTCCCTAAAGCATTGGCAATTACAACATTGCCTTGGCGGTACACCGATGCCAAGCCTGGCACACCGATGAGGGACTCAGGCGCAAAGCTTAAGGGGTCCATGTAGATGTCGTCGACTCGGCGGTAAATGACATCAACTTGTTGTGGCCCTTCCGTGGTTTGCATGAAAACGTGGCCTTGGCGGACAAAGAGGTCGGAGCCTTCGACCAACTCAATGCCCATTTGCTTGGCTAGAAATGCATGCTCAAAATACGCACTGTTAAAGCGTCCGGGGGTATGTAAAACCACAGTGGGTTGCTCAACCCAACTCGCAGAGCGCAGGGTTTGCAATAAAAGGGCGGGGTAATGTTCAACGGGGCGAACGGCATAGCGGCGAAATAAATCGGGAAACAAGCGCATCATCAAAAGGCGATTGCTCAACATATAAGACACGCCAGAAGGTACCCTGAGGTTGTCTTCAAGGACGTAAAAATCACCGTCGGAATGCCGAACGATATCTACGCCCGCAATATGGGCATACGTTTGGTGTGGTAGATCCAG
>CAIODK010000320.1 GCA_903856995.1 uncultured Burkholderiales bacterium | reverse complement strand
CCAGATTTTTTGCTGACCTTAGCCAACCAAGTGTGGGGGTGTTTCTGACATGACGGCAGCGCTTTTACATGGCCAAGAGGCCCACTCCTCTTGGGTTCAAGCTTGGTCGCACTTGCTGCCAGCCCACGGGACGGTGCTGGATATCGCCTGCGGACACGGCCGTCACATGCGCCATTTCAAAGCCTTAGGCCATGCGGTGGTCGGCGTCGACCGCAACCCAGAAACCACGGCGGCGGTCAGCCCCTTGGGTGAGGCTATCTGTGCCGACATTGAAAACGGGCCTTGGCCGCTGCATGGCCGCAGCTTTGACGCGGTGGTTGTCACCAATTACCTTTGGCGCCCTTTGTGGCCAGCGATCTTGGCCAGCCTCAGTCCCAACGGGGTGCTTATGTACGAAACCTTCTCAGCCGGCAACGAGACTGTAGGAAAACCGTCTCGTCCCGACTTTTTACTCAAACCCGCTGAGCTACTAGCCGTGTGCCACGACTTACGCATCGTGGCGTTTCAAGAGGGGTTTATCGGTCAACCTGATCGGTTTGTGCAGCGCATCGTCGCCATCCGCGAGGCGAACGGCACGGAAACGCCTGTGCGTTACCCACTTTCTCCATAAAAATGCCATCGGCACTCGCTAGAATGAACGTTTTTCCTTGACCGAACCAACGGACATGACACCCATTACCGGCAGCATCGTGGCTTTGACCACCCCCATGCATGAAGACGGCAGCGTCGACTACCCAACTCTACGCAAACTGATCGACTGGCACATCGTCGAAGGCACAGATTGCATCGGCGTTGTGGGAACCACGGGCGAATCTCCCACGGTCAACGTGCAAGAGCACTGCGAAATTATTCGCGTCTCCGTTGAGCAAGCGGCCCAACACACCGCCCGTCACGTACCCATCATGGCGGGTTGCGGCGCAAACTCAACCGCTGAAGCGATTGAGCTAGCTAAGTTTGCCAAAAAAGTGGGGGCGCATTGCCAACTGCAAGTGGTGCCCTACTACAACAAGCCCACACAAGAAGGTCAATACCTGCACTTCAAAGCCATCGCCGAAGCGGTGGACTTACCCGTGGTTTTGTACAACGTGCCCGGCCGCTCCGTGGCCGATATGGCCCACGACACCGTTTTGCGTTTGACCCAAGTCCCAGGCATCGTCGGCATCAAAGAAGCCACCGGCAACATTGAGCGCGCCCAATGGTTGATCCGTGATGTTCCCAAAGGCTTTGCCGTGTACTCAGGTGATGATCCAACCGCCGTGGCATTGATGCTGTGCGGCGGCCAAGGCAACATCAGCGTGACAGCCAACGTGGCTCCCCGTTTGATGCACGAGCTATGCGTGGCCGCGATTGCGGGCGACGTGAAGCGCGCCATGGAAATCCAATTCAAACTCATGCCCGTTCACAAACACCTGTTTGTGGAAGCCAATCCCATCCCTGTCAAATGGGCCATGAAGCGCATGGGCCTCGCCGGCCCGACCTTGCGCCTGCCCATGACCGAGCTCACCCCCGCCAACGAACCCGTCGTAGAAAGCGCCTTGCGCGCTGCTGGTTTGATCTGATTGTTAAAAAGGCCTTGTCTGTGAACTCTACTTTTGCTTTAAATCGCACCGCGGTGGCCATCACCACCTTAATTTTTCTCGGCGGCTGCAGCTCACTGACAGACGGTGGCAAAGTTAACTACAAAACCGAAGGCGGTACCAAAGTTGTGGCTCTGGATATCCCACCAGATCTCACGCAATTAACGCGCGACACCCGCTACATCGTGCCTGGCGGCCCAGTAACCGCCAGCAGCATGGGCATTCGCCCCGTTGCCCCTGTGGCATCAACCGCTGCAGCTCAAGTCAACGATGTACGCATCGAACGCGATGGCAAACAACGCTGGTTGGTCGTCAACAGATCCGCTGACTTGGTTTGGCCCATCGTGCAAGGTTTCTGGAAAGAAAACGGCTTCGAGTACGTGATTGAGCAACAACAACTCGGTCTGCTCGAAACCGAATGGGCTGAGAACCGCGCCAAAATCCCACAAGACTTCCTGCGTCGCACACTGGGCAAGGTGCTAGACGGCATCTACTCCTCGGGTGAACGCGACAAATTCCGCACCCGCATGGAGCGCAACAGCACGGGTGGTGTTGACATCTTCGTGACCCACCGCGGCATGGTCGAAGAATACAAAGACCAAACCAAGTCGAGCACGATTTGGATTCAACGTCCCAACGACCCTGAATTGGAAGCCGAGTTCTTGAGCCGTTTGATGATCAAACTAGGCGTCTCCGCTGAGAAAGCGCAGGCCAGCATCACGCCACAGGACACCATCGTTAATAAAACGGCATTGGCGACCAAAGGTGACGCCACGGTCTTGAACATTCCCGACTCCTTTGACGTCTCTTGGCGACGTGTCGGCTTGGCGCTTGATCGCACAGGCTTTACCGTAGAAGACCGCGATCGTGCGCAAGGCGTGTACTTCGTCCGCTACGTCGACACCACGGCCAAGGAAGAAAAAGGTTTCTTCAGCAAGATGTTCAGTGCGACCCCAGCTGAAACCGGGCCGGTGAAGTACCGCGTTGTGGTGCGTCTCACAGGAAACACTTCTGAGGTGAGTGTGCAAAACACCGCAGGTGTTACCGAGAACAGCGCAGTCACACAACGCATCTTGAAGCTCTTGGCTGACGACCTACGCTGATCAGCGCAAGTCAGATGTTGCGCCATGCTGCGCTTTAAAAGTCTGGGCAGTGGTAGCTCAGGCAACGCCACTTTGGTTGAAGCCCAAAGTGGCATGCACACCACCCGCTTGCTTATCGACTGCGGCCTGCGCCTGCGAGATCTTGAGTCACGCCTGATCGAGGCGGGCACCACTGCCGACGAAATCGACGCCATCTTTATCACCCATGAGCATGGCGACCACATCGGCTGCGCGCGTAGCTTCGTCAAACGCCACCCCATCCCTCTGTGGATGAGCCAAGGCACTTGGCTTGCCATCAGCAACGATACGTGGGCACCCCATCAGCACTTATGCCAGATCGCACGCGATGGCGAACGTATTGAATTAGGCGCCTTGCAGGCTTTACCGTTCACCGTGCCACATGACGCCCGAGAACCCTTGCAACTGCGTTGTACCGATGGCAGCCGTGATTTGGGTGTGGTGACCGACTTGGGCCATGTCACGGCGCACGTGGCACTTGCCTTAAAAAATTGCCATGCCTTGCTGCTAGAGGCCAACCATGACCCCGACATGCTGCAGCAGTCGGCCTACCCAAGTTTTCTCAAACAACGCGTCGGTGGCCCATGGGGTCATTTAGCCAACCACGCTGCGGCAGATTTATTGGGCCAAATCAAGCATGCCCACTTGAACCGCGTCATCGCGGCGCACTTGAGTGAGCGCAACAACACCCCTGAGCTGGCCCGCGCCAGTCTCAGTGTCGCCCTGGAGTGCAGCCCCTTAGAGATTGATGTCGCAGACCCGCTCTTGGGAACCGACTGGGTCGTGGTTTAAAACCAGACGCCCATGAAAAAGCCACCCGAAGGTGGCTTTTTTGTAGTCAGTTTAAAAACCGATTACTTGCTGGCAGCGTCAGAAGCTGGTGCAGCGGCTTCAGAAGCCACAGCAGAAGCAGCTTCAACAGCAGCGGAAGCAGCAGGAGCGGCTTCAACAGCAGGGGCTTCTTTTTTACCGCAAGCGACGAGAGCAGCAGCAGCCAACAGGGTCGCCAACAGGAGCGTTTTTTTCATGGTGTTATTCCTTAAAGGGGGGGTGTAAAACAATTTCCGGAAATTGCTGCGGCTTGCACCACAACTGAGCAGGGGGACTCGAGCCCACCAACTCAACTTGAAATTATAGGGTATGTCCTAGCACTTTAATAACTCAACGTCAGCGGGGCGTCAATTTGCATAAGGCGACGCACCAACATGGAGCCATCCATCGTCACACCACTCCATCAACAAGCTCAAAGCCTCTGGGCTGGCCTTGAGCAGCTCAGTCGGCGTTAGCTCGCGAGCATCTGCCAATTGGCGCATCAAAGCGGCGTCTTTTCCCGCAGCGCGCCAGCTTTCCCCATTGAAAAAGATGTGGTGGGCGTCATACATCATCTTGCTACGGCGGTCTAAATGCACAGATGTCAGCTGGTTAGGCACGTCGTCAATCTCAAACCACACATTGGCTTTGGGTTCGGTCAGGTATTCCCCCAAAGCGCGTTGCAAAGCGTGAGGGTCTTTGAGTGCCTTTTGCAGCGCTGATTTGGCGAATTCGACCAAACCTTCCGGCATGGCAGCCGGCTTGGAAACTGCAGGTTGTGAGGCGTCTTTGTACAAGTCACATCCCACATTGTCTTCAGCACCTTCGCTCACACGCACCAACAACTCACGGGCTAAATCACCCATTTGTGGCACACGAAAGCCCACGGAGTACGTCATGCACTCGCCCTGAGCAATGCCGTCATGGGCATAGCGAGGTGGCAAATACAGCATGTCGCCAGGGTTGAGTACGTGGTCAAACTCGGGCTTGAAGTTGGCCAAAATCTTCAGCGGCATCTCAGGCACCAGTGATAAATCTTTTTGTCGCCCAATGCGCCAGCGGCGTTGCCCATGAGCTTGCAACAAGAACACGTCGTAACTGTCAAAGTGAGGCCCCACGCCACCGCCGTCGGTGGCGTAGCTGATCATCACGTCATCCAGCCGAGCGTCCGGCACAAAACGAAACTGCTGCATAAGCGCTGCCACACGGTCATCGTGCAGGTCGACGCCTTGCACCAGCAAGGTCCAATCGCGTTCGGTGAGTTTGGGGATGGCGCGGCGTTTGAAGGGGCCGCGTTGCATTTTCCAATCTCGCTGCCCCCCGTCAGAGCCCATTACCAAACGGGACTCCACCTCGTTTTGCTCCGCCAAATCGAACAGCTCAGGGCGGCTCAACAGGGGTTTGAAGTTGGGAATGGCTTGGCGCACCAGCAAAGGCTTGCGCTGCCAGTAGGTGGTCATAAATTCGGCTGGGCTGATGCCGCCGAGAAGGGTCAGGGGTTTGTTCACATTCATCGTGCGACAATTTTGCCTTATGGAAATTACTCAAAACTGCGTGGTCGGCTTAACTTGGACCCTCAAAGACACTCTAGGCGAGGTGCTTGACGAATTGGACAGTCCCATCGAGTTTTTAGTGGGCGGGGATGATTTACTCGCCAAGATTGAAGAATCCTTGCAGGGCCACAGCGTGGGCGCGCACATCGACCTGCATTTGGAACCCGAAGAGGCCTTCGGGGACTACGACGAAACCTTGGTTTTCTTAGAAACGCGTTCGCGCTTTCCCAAGGAACTCGAAGAAGGCCACACGGTCGAGGGCCACGCCCTGCCTGCGGGTTGCAACCCCGACGCGCCGCAGGACTTGATTTACACGGTGACCGATCTGTACCCCGAACACGTGGTTCTGGACGGCAACCACCCGTTGGCGGGCATTGCCATCCGCATTCACCTTGATATCGAATCGGTGCGCGTCGCTACGCCAGATGAGCAAGAACGCGGCACCTTGGGTACAGGCTTTTTCAAAATTCAGTCACAAGCACCAGGCAACGATTTGTTGCACTGATTTATTTTTTACCGGTTGATCCGTAACCGCCTTCACCACGCTCGGTGGGGGCAGCAAATTCGCTCACCACATTGAACTGTGCCTGCACCACGGGCACGATCACCAATTGAGCCAAGCGCTCCATCGGCTCCAAGGTGAACGCCACATCGCTGCGGTTCCAAGCGCTAACCATGAGCTGGCCTTGGTAGTCGCTGTCAATGAGACCGACCAAATTACCCAACACGATGCCGTGCTTATGACCCAAGCCAGAGCGCGGCAAGATCAGCGCTGCATAAGCAGGGTCCGCCAAATGGATGGCGATGCCCGTCGGCACCAATTGCCAGGCATTGGGCTCAAGTGTGATCGCTGCGTCCAAGCATGCGCGCAAGTCCAAACCAGCACTGCCCGGGGTGGCGTATTGGGGCAGATGCTCTGCCATGCGGGGATCGAGAATTTTGACGTCGAGTTTCATGTGCTTGAAATGGAAAAGTAAAAGTGAAGAAGTAAAGGTTTACGCTTTTAAGCGGCGGGAAATCTCGGCCACCAGCTGGCGTGCCAGCGTGAGCTTGTTTGCTTGCGGCAATGCCTG
>CAIODK010000319.1 GCA_903856995.1 uncultured Burkholderiales bacterium | reverse complement strand
TGCTGGTCATCACCTGTGGGCCGGGCTGGATGTTGTGAATCGTCATCGCACCCACCATCAAAGCCATCACCGCGTTGGGCGGGATACCCAGGGTCAGCAATGGAATGAACGAGGTTTGAGCACCGGCGTTGTTGGCCGATTCAGGCGCAGCGACACCGCGGATGTTGCCTTGACCGAATGGCACTTCGCCTGGGCGCAGCTTAGTTTTCTTTTCGAGGGTGTAAGCCGCAAACGCCGCCAACAACGCACCGCCACCAGGCAACACACCGAGCAACGAGCCCAAGGCTGTGCCGCGAATCACCGCGGGCAACATGTTCTTAAAGTCTTCCTTGGTGGGGAACAAACCTTCCACCTTGGCCGTGAACACTTCGCGTTCGTCTTCGGGTCGCGACAAGTTTGAAATGATCTCGCCGTAACCAAACACGCCCATCGCCACCACCACAAAGCCCACGCCGTCGGTGAGTTCAGGGATGTCAAAGCTGAAACGTGCCACGCCAGAGTTGACATCGGTACCGATCAAGCCCATCAAGAGACCCAACACGATCATGGCAATCGCTTTGAGCAAGGAGCCCGAAGCCAACACCACCGCACCCACCAAGCCCAAGATCATGAGCGAGAAGTATTCGGCTGGGCCGAACTTGAACGCGAGTTCTGTCAAAGGCGGCGCGAAGGCCGCCAAGATCAAGGTACCCACTGAACCCGCAAAGAACGAACCCAAGCCAGCAGCTGCCAAGGCGGGGCCTGCACGGCCTTTACGCGCCATTTGGTAGCCATCAATGGTGGTCACCACCGACGACGATTCCCCTGGCAAGTTCACCAAGATAGCCGTGGTCGAGCCACCGTATTGAGCGCCGTAATAAATACCAGCCAACATGATCAGCGCCGACACAGGAGGCAACGCATAAGTGGCAGGTAGCAACATGGCGATGGTCGCCACAGGGCCGATACCTGGCAGCACGCCGATCAAGGTGCCCAAGACACAACCGATCAAGCAATACATGAGGTTGATGGGCGTGAACGCCACACCAAAACCCAATGAGAGGTTTGCAATTAAATCCATTTTTTATTTCTCCCGGCTCAACCAGTGATGAAGGTGGGCCACACGGGCATCTGCAATTTCAGCAGCACGATGAAGGCCAAATAACTGCCAACCGACAAGACGGTGGCGAGGATCAGCACCTCTTTCAACACAAACGTGTCGCCGGCCTTGCTGGCAATGATGACCAAGGCGTAGATCGCAGCGATCAAGCCCAAGGCAGGAACACCCAAGCTGGGCAAGCCTGCCAAGAAAATACCGAACACCACGTTGGCGCCCAAGATATAGACGATAGGCCTCCAAGCGAACGCACCAATCGGCTCGCCGTCTTCCGTGTGCTCTACCAATGAGTAAAACATGATGAGGGCACCCAACACGGCCAAGAAGATGCCCAGCAGGATGGGGAAGTACCCAGGACCCATGCGCGCACCGGTGCCGATGGTGTAGTTGGTTGCGCCCCACGCAAAACCGCCACCGACCGATGCGAACATCAGGCCGGAGAAAAAGTCTTTCTGACTTTTGATCATTTCGTCTCCTCTATTCAAAAGCAAATATGCGTTGAATTATGGAGTTGCGGCTAGGCTTTTCCCGATGTGGGTTACACCTATTTTTGATAGAACAAATACAAGGGGTAAACCCTTGCCCTCTCAGGCTTGCAGAGGTTTGAACACGCGCAGCCATTTGGTCGCAGGCAGTGGCCAGCGCGCTTGAATGGCCTCGGCACGCGCCATCAATTCAGCACGTTTGGGCTTGCTCGGCGTGCGCTGTGCCAACACCACGGTGTTGCCTTCGCGGGTGGGCTTGAAGGCCCACAGCGCATCTGCACCAAACGCAGCGGTCATCTTCTCGACGCTTTGGGCAAAGCTGGAACTGCGGCCAAACAGGTTGACCGTCATACAACCTTCGTCCGTCAGGAGGCTGCGGCAGTCGGCATAAAACGCTTCGCTATCTAGCACTGGCGACGCCGCTTCGTGGTCATACAAGTCAACCTGCAACGCGTCGACCTGACCACGCCAATGGTCGTGCTTGGCCACCTCGGCAGCGTCACCCAACACCACTTGCAACTTGGCACTGTCGGCGGGCAGTTTGAACCACAGGCGACAGGCGGCCACCACTTGAGGGTTCAACTCAATCGCGGTGGTTTTCATGCGCAGATGCTTGAACGAAAACTTGGTCAACGACGCTGCGCCCAAACCCAGTTGCATGGCGTGGAGCTTGCCGACTTTGTCGATGTCCACAAACAAGAGCCACGCCATCATGCGTTGCACGTACTCTAGGTCGATCTCAAACGGCTTGTCGATGTTCATCGAACCTTGCACCCACGGCGTACCAAGATGGAGGTAGCGGATGTCGCCGTAGTCAGAGAAGTTAACTTCAGGGAGTTGGAGTTTTTTCTTGGTTGCCATTGTTTTTATTCCGCCATGCCTTCGATCACAAAACGTACGCGCTTGTTGCCCTGCCATTCATCCACCTCTAGGCGAAATGCCAAATGCGCAAGCGGCGGCAAGGGGTCGACGCGGCCAAACCAAATACCGTCCACTGGTTGACCGTGGTGGCGGAGTTTGAGCGCCAAATGTTTTTCGCCGACCAAGCGTTGGCCTAACACCTCCACCTCTTCGCTGAACGTGGGTGGTGCAAAGCCTTGCCCCCAGACCTCGCGTGCCAGTGTGTCGGCCAGCTCGGGGCGGCGGTATTCGGGCAGCAAAGGGCCATCGGTTTCTAAGCGGCGCTGCAAGATGGCGGCATCGAGCCACTCATGGGCGACCTGCTGCAACGCTCCTTCAAACGTGCCCAGATGTTCTTCGTCAAGGGTGCAGCCCGCCGCCATGGCATGGCCGCCAAAGCGCATCAACACACCAGGGTGACGCTTGGCAACCAGGTCAAGTGCATCGCGCAAATGAAAGCCGGGGATGGAGCGGCCCGAGCCCTTGAGCTCGTGCCCCTTGCCCGCTGCTTGGCTGGGTGCGAACACAAAGGTGGGACGGTGGTGCAAGTCTTTGAGCTTGGCCGCCACGATGCCCACCACGCCTTCGTGAAAGTCGGGGTCGAATACGCACAG
>CAIODK010000318.1 GCA_903856995.1 uncultured Burkholderiales bacterium | reverse complement strand
TGGCAGCGTTGGTTCTTCACCGCGTTGGGTCTTGTGGCTGCCAGCATGATGGTGTGGATGCTCAAAAAACACCCAGGCCAAAAACTGTTTGGCTTCGCCATTGCCTGTATCTTGGGCGGCGCGATTGGCAACGTGATTGACCGCGTGCTGTACGGCTACGTGGTGGACTTCCTCGACTTCTATCACGCGGGCATTCACTTCCCTGCCTTCAACGTGGCCGACAGCGGCATCACAGTTGGTGCGCTCTGCTTGATCTTGGATGAGGTCTTGCGCGTGCGCCGCGGACATTGACGATGCAGACCCAAACGCACTCGCCCAACCCCGTCACCGTGGCCAATCTGACGGACGCGGTTCAGCAAAAAGGCTATGGCGTGCTGAGCGCTGCCAGCGTGGCGCAATGGGCGGGTTGTGATTTGCGTGAGCTTCAAGCCCTGTCACCCGACTGGGACAACATGCCGCCCGACAACTACCTGAAAGACGGGGGCCGCTACCGCCGCCGCCGCCACAGCAGCTTTGTCTTTGAGAACGAGGCGCTCGCCCCAGTGCCGCACCGTGCGCATTGGCAATCGCTCGACTACAACGCGCTGCACGGCGGCATGGAGCGTTGGTTTGAACCCATGCACGACACAACAGTAGCCACACCCGCATGGGCGCAGCTGCTCACGGCGCTGGCGCACACGGCCGCTCAAGTGCGCGGCACGCCTCACGACAAGTGGTGCATCGAGGCGCATCAGTTCCGCATTGACACCACCGACGGCATTGGCCGCCCCACACCCGAAGGCGCACACCGCGATGGCGTTGATTTTGTGGCGGTGTTCATGGTCAACCGCGTGGACATCAAAGGCGGCGAGACGCGCGTGTTTGACGCGCACGGACCACAAGGCGAACGCTTCACGCTAAGCGAGCCTTGGTCGTTGATGTTGTTAGACGACACCCGCGTGATTCACGAGAGCACGCCCATTCAGCCATTGGCTGAGGGCGGGCATCGCGATACGCTGGTGCTGACCTGCCGCGCAGGGTCGTTTCAAGACGCTTGAAACGCCTGCGCTGTCATCACAAGGTGATGATGGTGCAACCCGTTGTTTTGCGGGCTTCCAAGTCACGATGTGCTTGGGCAATGTCGGCCAAGGGATAAGTTTGGTCGATGTGAATCTTTACCTTGCCGCTGGTCACCGCTTCAAACAAATCGTCCGCCATCTCTTGCGTGCTTTCGCGAGAGACGATGTGGCTGAACAAGGTTTGGCGCGTGAGGTAGATCGAACCTTTAGGGCCCAAGATGCCGGGGGCCATCGGGGCGGGGGCACCTGAGGCGTTGCCGAAGCTGGCCATCAAACCAAAAGGTGCGATGCAGTCGAGCGATTTGTCCCACGTGTCTTTACCCACAGAGTCGTACACCACTTTCACGCCTTTGCCGCCGGTGATTTCTTTCACACGGGCCAAGAAGTCTTCGGTGTTGTAGTTGATGACGTGGGCTGCACCGTTGGCTTTGGCCAATGCGCACTTGGCATCGCTGCCGGCTGTGCCGATGAGTTGATAACCCAAAGCCTTGGCCCATTGGCAAGCGATCAAACCCACACCGCCAGCGGCTGCGTGGAACAAGATGAAGTCACCCGCGTGCAAGCCGCCTTGTGGCAAGGTGCGCTTGAGCAAGTACTGAGCCGTCAAACCTTTGAGCATCATGGCTGCGCCGGTTTCAAACGAAATGGCGTCAGGCAATTTACACACGCACTTGGCGGGCATCACACGCTCTTCGCAGTAGCTGCCGGGGGGCTGGCTGGCGTAGGCAGCGCGGTCGCCCACCTTCAAATGGGTCACACCTTCGCCGACCGCTTCCACGATGCCCGAAGCCTCCATGCCCAAATGCAAAGGCAGGGGCAAGGCGTACACGCCGCTGCGTTGGTAGACGTCGATGAAGTTCAGGCCAACAGCCTTGTGACGAATGCGAATCTCGCCAGGGCCTGGCTGGCCCACGGTCACGTCGACGAGCTTGAGCTCTTCAGGGCCGCCGGTTTTTTCGATGATGACTGCTTTGGTCATGGGTGATGCTCCAGATGGGTGTGAATTCTTTAAGAGAGCGAATCTTGCCATGGAATTGGTCGCGCACATGTCACCTGGGTTATTCGCCCTCGGGTA
>CAIODK010000317.1 GCA_903856995.1 uncultured Burkholderiales bacterium | reverse complement strand
TTGCGCGCTCAGGTCTAAGCCACCCAGCGCTTGCAAGCGCGCCAAATATTGATGAGCCTCGGCGTCGTTGCGCAGCTTCATTTCGGCCATCACAGCACCATACAACACGCCCGCTTGACGCGCTTTGTCAGCAGCCGACAGCGTGGTCGCATTCGCCTGCCCTACCTGTGTGCGCAGCACATCCACCCCAGGGTTAGCCAAGATTTGAGCTCTCGCAGACATCATGGCGTGCGTCGCTGTCATGGCTACCGCTGCGCGCGCCGGCAACAGCTGCTGACGCGCCTGCGCATCCGCAATCCGCTCCGTCGTCATCGGGTGACTGCGCAGGTAAGGGAAGGAGCCGTTGTCGTTCAGCCTCGCTGCTTGCTGCAACTTTTCAAACATGGTGACAAAACCTTGGGCTTCAAAGCCGGCGTCCGTCATCACGCCATAACCCACGCGGTCTGCCTCGCGCTCCATGTCGCGCGAGAAATTAAGTTGGCTCTGCATCGCCGCCGCTTGTCCGCCCACCATCACCGCGTTTGCAGCGCTCATGCTGCTGGCGTTGGCGGTGCGACTGGCGGCCAACATGCCCAAAATCATGGCGGCCATCATCATGGGCCCTTGTTTGCCCTGTTGCGCAATCATGCGGGCGATGTGCCGCTGCGTGACGTGACTCAGCTCATGCGCCAATACCGATGCCAACTCATCACCACTGCTCACCGCAGAAATCAAACCCAAGTGCACGCCCAAGTAACCCCCAGGGAGTGCGAATGCGTTGATGCTGCGGTCGCGAATGAGCGCCACTTCCCATGCAAACTGCTGCTCTAACTCGGGCGTCAACTCCCCCCGCTGACGCGCCGAAGCCATCAGGGTTTGCCAAATCGACTGCAAATAGTCGCCCAGCACGGGGTCATCCAAATAGTCGGGGTCGCGGTAAATCTCGCGGGCAATGCTCTCGCCCAAGCGCCGCTCCACACCCAGCGGGACCTCTGCACCATCGCCTAAATTGGGCAAACGGTTGTTGCTCAACTGCGCCTGCACGGGCGCGACTGGCAACAACAAAGTGACGCACAAACCCAGCACACCCAAGCGGTGTAAGAGGTGCGGCGGTAACAGAGAAGAAAACATAGGATTCACGGGTCGTATGATGCTGCTTTCATGTTAACCCGTTGTAAATTTCAGCATGTCCACACTCACACACTTTGACGCGCAAGGCCAAGCCCACATGGTGGACGTGGCGGACAAAGCGCACACCCGTCGCGTGGGCGTCGCCACCGGCCGCATCGTCATGTTGCCGACCACGCTGGCGTTGATTCAAAGCGGCACCGCCAAGAAGGGCGACGTGCTGGGAATTGCACGCATTGCGGGCATTCAAGCGGCCAAGAAAACCAGCGACTTGATTCCACTCTGCCACCCTCTCGCCTTGACGCGGGTGGCCGTCGAATTTGCGATTGACGAAGCCACGCACAGCGTGCACTGCACAGCAACCGTAGAAACCGTTGGACAAACGGGCGTGGAGATGGAAGCACTAACCGCCGTGCAAGTGGCCTTGCTGACAATTTACGACATGTGCAAAGCCGTGGACCGCGGCATGACGATGACCGATGTGCGTTTGCTTGAGAAGCACGGCGGCAAGTCGGGCAGCTACGTGGCCGCCTAAGTTCGGGCTATTTTTTAGAAGCCTCTTCAGCCTGCTGCATTTGCCAGAGCTTCAAATACTTGTAGTAGCTGGTCTCGCCATTCGAAATCGCCAACGCCAAGCCGTGTGCGCCGTCTAGGAACCCTCGGCGAATCACATAGGTCCGGAAGAACGCCCACGCGCCGTGCCCCAACGCACCCGCTACGGATGAACGTTTGCCACGCGCATAGGCTTGCTTGGCTGACGCGCTGGAATAGGCATCGACCTTGGACAGCACTTGTGAGAAGTTGAGATAGCTGTAGTGCAGCAGATGGTTGTGCAAGGCTTGCACGGTTTGCTCGGTGACCACGCGCTCATGCACCAAGTCGTCAGAGAACCTGGCTGTGCCGCGTTTGAATAAGCGCAGCACATGATCTGGCTGCCAACCAGCGTGCTGGATGAACTTGCCGCAGTACCAAGACAAGCGCGGCAGTTTGTAGGCCACGTCAGCGTCGCCTGCTTGCAGCACGTGTTTGATTTCTGCGGCCAGCTCTGGCGTGACGCGTTCGTCCGCATCGATCGACAAAACCCAATCGCACGTCGCCAGATCAAGCGCGCGGTTCTTTTGTGGGCCAAAGCCAGGCCAACCCTCGGGCTGCGAAACTGTCGCGCCATGCTGCTGCGCGATCGCCACGGTGGCGTCTGTGCTTTGGCTATCGACCACGATGATTTCATCGACCAAGCCGTGCATGGACTGCAAGCACGCGGGCAAGTTGTGCGCTTCATTGCGCGTGATGACGACGGCTGAGAGAGTTGGGTGTGCGTGGTGCATGGTTGGCGTTGAGTTTAGCGTGGGGTGTTTTGCTTCACGTCTGCCAAGCGGTCCGACAAGGCTTGCGCCTGTTCGTCATGCCCCAACAGTTTGCCGCTGTCGATGACGCGTTGCACCACCCGTGCCTCGGGTGAGTAGTGCATCAATTGCAACGCTTGTGGGTACACCTCGGCCGCGTTGTCGACCGACACCTCGCGTGTGGTGAGCTCGGCAAAGTCGGCTTGGTTTCTGAACAGCCACGATTGCTTGGCGTGCCCCAATGGGTTGTCGCGGTAGGCCGCATCACGCGAGGCCGGTTGTCGATAAATTTGACCCACGCGGTTGAAGTCCCACGCGGCATACAGGCAGCCGATGAAGAGGAGGGCGGCCACCAGCATGGGGCCTTCTTGTGCCTCTTCTGACGCGGGCGCATCAGGTGCGTCCCAAAGTAAGCCGATGGCAAGCCCGAAGGTCATCTGAAACGGGCCATACCAAAGTGGGTATTCCAACAGGCTATGCAACGCCAGCACAACCAACAAGCACCAAGCCATCATGCGCCAAGCATTTTGCTCACGCCAAGGTTGACGGCGCAGCACCCAAGCTGCGATGGCGGCCATGACGGCTAGCGCAAACGGCACACCAAATTCAACGGCGACATGCAAGGGGAAGTCATGCGCGTTGTCCAGCATGTCGCAAAAGCGCAGGCTACCGTAGCC
>CAIODK010000316.1 GCA_903856995.1 uncultured Burkholderiales bacterium | reverse complement strand
CACCCACGGGGCCACTGCCCACGGCAGCTTTGCGGTTGATCGCTGCAGCTTTGGCAATCGCCGAGCCATTCGCGTTGTTGATCGGGGAATAAGGGTCATCTGTGGCAAATGAGCCACCAATTTCAACACCATTGATTAGCAAATCGCCCGCACGCATGGTGGGGATGCTGCCCGACACATCGACGGACAATTTGAAATTGCGTGCGCCCAAATCTGTGGCTGAGACCGATTTATCTAAGGGTGCGCCCGTTGAGTCTTTGAGAAGATAGCACGTCGCGGCCACACCGCCACAGTTTTACAAAACGGCAAGATCTTGGTCGTGGGTGGCAACGATGGCGTCAACACCCTGGCGACGGCTGAGACCTACGATCCCACAGCCGGTGTTTGGACCAATACCATTGGCCCCTTGGCTTTCTCCCACAGGTACCACACCGCGACTTTGCTAAGCAATGGCAAGGTGTTGATTGCTGGTGGCACAGTTGGTCTGCTTGGCACAGCAGATGCAAAATACACAGAGGTCTACTCACCTACAGTCGGCACATTTAGCGCAGGCCCCCTCTTGCCGGAAGAGCGTCAAGGTCACTCTGCTACGTTGCTAAGCAATGGCGACGTGCTTTTTGTCGGGAATAGCATTGTGGGTGGAGGCGCATTGGTTCGAACCTTGACCTACGACGGCACCACCTTCACTTGGGCTCATCTGGCATCCACGCCGCTCACGACAGGTAGTTTGATACAAGGTCGCTACAACCACTCGGCAGTATTGCTCTCCACCGGGAAAGTACTGGTCACAGGCGGATTTGGCTTGTATCCAAACTCTGCCGAACTGTATGACCCCACTGCCCGCACTTGGTCGAGCGCAGGCAATATGACGGCAGCTCGCTCGTATCACACCAGTACAGCACTTCGCAATGGAGACGTCCTAGTGATCGGCGGCTACGACGGAACCACGTCGTTAAGCAGCCTAGACTATTACGATGCGGCCTCCAACACTTGGTCAAGTTCCGCACAAAAGACACTCAGCATGGGACGTGCGATGAACACCAGTTTGATGCTGAGTAATGGCAAAGTGTTGACCCTTGGTAGCTACTGTCCTGTGCCATCGGGTACGTGTACCACGTACAACACCTCTGAAATTTGGGCGCCTTGATCAAGTTTGCACACTCTGCGTCGATCTCTCTGTAGACAATCTTCTTTCACGAATGGTGACTTATGAAAAAAATTCTGACATTGGCTGCTTTGATCATCACGGCTCAAACCAGCTTTGCGCAACCCATCAAACCCACTTACGCCTACTTTGAAGGTATGAACTTGAGCATGGGTGTGGCTAAAAATGCCACCGAAGCAATTTCAACAACCACGACAAAAGCAAATTCCAGCGTAGGTATTGCTAAAGTCAACTACACCTTTGCACTCGCCTACCCAGCCAAGCTAGGCGTGAGCGCCACTTTTGATTTGGCAAACTCAAAGCTCAGCGACACAGAAGTCTTAGTCAAAAGTTCCCCTTCCGAAGTCACCCTCGAGCCCGGCATTTTGTTGCTCAACAACTCTTTGCTGTACGCCAAGCTTGGTACTTACTCAAGCCGTTATGAAAGCAATGTGGGTAGCCGCAACTTAAGCGGTAAGAGCTATGGCATCGGTATCAAACATTACGTCTATGGCCAAAACTTCTTGCAGGCCGAATGGACACAACGCGCCACAGACAGTACCAACGCAGGTCTAGGTGGCGACAAATTCAAGCAGAGCTCTGCTGCCATTTTGGTCGGCTTCAACTTCTAAAGCCTGCAAAGGCAGATCATGAGAGGGACTTATCATCCCTCTCATGAAACTCTCTCCTAGAGCCCTTGGGCTCAGCGCGGCGGTGGTGACGGTGCT
>CAIODK010000315.1 GCA_903856995.1 uncultured Burkholderiales bacterium | reverse complement strand
TCTGGTTCTTTGGTCACCCTGAGGTGTACATCATGATCTTGCCGGCTTTCGGCATCATCAGCCACATCGTGCCTGCGTTTGCACGTAAGAAATTGTTCGGCTACGCCTCCATGGTGTACGCGACTTCATCGATTGCGATTCTGTCGTTCATCGTGTGGGCGCATCACATGTATGCCACGGGCATGCCTGTGACAGGCCAATTGTTCTTTATGTACGCCACGATGTTGATCTCTGTGCCAACAGGCGTGAAGGTCTTTAACTGGATTGCCACCATGTGGCGCGGTTCCATGACGTTTGAAACCCCGATGCTGTTTGCTGTGGGCTTCATCTTTGTGTTCACCATGGGTGGTTTCACTGGCCTGATCTTGTCGATGGCACCGATTGATACCCAAGTGCAAGACACCTACTACGTGGTCGCTCACTTCCACTATGTGTTGGTGGCAGGGTCGTTGTTTGCTATGTTTGCAGGCTTCTACTACTGGTGCCCCAAGTGGACGGGCGTGATGTACAACGAAACACGTGGTCAGATTCACTTCTGGTGGACCTTGGTCTCGTTCAACGTGACCTTCTTCCCGATGCACTTCTTGGGATTGGCTGGCATGCCACGTCGCTACGCCGACTACCCCATGCAGTTCGCTGACTTCAACGCGATCGCTTCGGTGGGTGCATTCTTCTTCGGTTTCGCTCAGGTGTATTTCTTCCTGTTTGTTGTGGTTCCAGCAATGCGTGGTCACGGCGAGAAGGCGGCCGCCAAGCCTTGGGAAGCGGCTGAAGGTTTGGAGTGGGAAGTGCCGTCACCTGCACCGTTCCATACCTTTGAGACGCCTCCCAAATTGGACGCTACTGCAACCCGCGTGATCGGCTAATGATGACGACCCAAGAACAACGCAAAAACAACCTTCGCTTGGGCCTGATTTTGGCCTCGGTGGCGGTGGTGTTTTTTCTGGGCTTCTTTGTCAAAGTCATGCTCTTGAATCGCTGAAGCCATGGCTACGCCACGTCATAACCTGCTCATGTTCAAAAAGCTGCTCGTTGTAGCGGCAGGCATGTTCGCGTTTGGTTATGCCTTGGTGCCCATGTACAAAGCTATCTGTGAATTCACAGGTATCAACATCTTGGCTTTGGGTGAGCGCGAAATTCCAGGTTCTGGCAGTGCACGATCAAAGGTGACCAACACGCAAGTAGACGCGAGCCGCACCATCACGGTGGAGTTCGATGCCAATGCGCGTGGCCCTTGGAAATTCAAACCCGCACAAAGCTCCATGCAAGTGCATCCGGGCGAGATGGTGACGGTGATGTACGAGTTTGAAAACGTGCAAGACCGTGTGATGTCCGCCCAAGCAATTCCCAGTTATGCGCCACGCCAAGCGGCGGCGCATTTCAACAAGCTGGAATGTTTTTGTTTCAATCAATACACCTTGGCGCCCGGTGAAAAAAAGCAGTGGCCCGTGGTGTTTGTGATTGACTCTAAGTTAGCCAAAGACGTGACCACCATCACTTTGTCTTACACCTTCTTTGAAGTGGGTTCTAAAACGCCAGCCGCTCCGACGGCTGCGTTGGACGCGCCCCGTAAAGCCGGAGTGGGCGTATGAGTCGCAAAACTTCGCTTATGCGTTCTGTCAAAGCGGTGGCTTGGTCATTCTTGGGAATTCGCAAAAGTAGCGAGTTCCAAGAAGACATCGACAAGATCACCCCGCTGCATGTGCTCGGGGTGGGCTTGGTGGCCGTTT
>CAIODK010000314.1 GCA_903856995.1 uncultured Burkholderiales bacterium | reverse complement strand
GCGAAGCGCCCAGCCGTGTGGTGATCAAGAGTTTGTTGCAACGTGGCGCACACGTGATTGCCTATGATCCTGTTGCGGGCCATGAAGCCATGACAGCCTTGGTGCTCGATTGCGCTGGCGACGAGAGCTTGTTAAAGAATTTCAAACTTGTTGACCACGACATGGAAGCCTTGGACGACGTCGATGCGTTGATGATCTTGACGGAGTGGAAAAACTTCCACAACCCAGATTTTCAAGCCATGAAGCTGGCCATGCGCACGCCGTACATCTTGGACGGCCGTAATTTGTACAACCCAGATGCATTGGCTGATTTGGGTATTGCTTATCAGGGCGTGGGCCGTCGCAATGACCTCATCAATCTATCCGTTGACCCCGTGTCGACCGGTATTTCGCCAGATGCCTCCAGCATCCTTGCGATGAATGCCTAAAGGTTTTTACTACCTGATTGGTGCCCAATTTGCATCGGGTCTTGCTGACAATGCTCTGCTCATTTTAGGAATTTACTTTTTAAAAGAGCAGGGCTATCCAGGCTGGTGGGCCCCCTTGTTGAAGTTCTCATTGACCCTGGCCTATGTGGTTTTGGCGTCAGTGGTTGGCCCCTTGGCAGATGCGTTCCCTAAAAATAAGTTGATGGCATGCATGAATGCACTCAAAATTTTGGGTGTGTTTCTTTTGTTGAATGGCGTACAGCCTTTGTGCGCTTTTGCACTGATTGGGCTGGCAGCCTCTGTCTATGCACCAGCTAAGTACGGATTGGCGACCGAATCAGTTCCCCCACGTTTGCTGGTACGTGCCAATGCGTGGTTAGAAGTGTCTGTGGTGCTTTCCGTGATCTTGGGTATTGCGTTGGGCGGGGCGCTGACCGGTTTGTCTGAGTCCGAGGCTCTCGATGATCTTTTGCCTTGGATGTCGTTGTCATCCTTGTTTGATATTCAGACCCAGACATTACCTTCGATGGTCGTGGTCGTTGGCGTGTATGTGATTGCGGCTGTTTTGAATTTTGGTTTAAAGCCCATGCGCGGGCGTGTGGTGATGATCCCGTTGACACGCCATGCCATCGGTTTGCGTGCTTTTTGGAAATCGAATCTACGGTTATGGCGTGACCCCTTGGGCGGTGTTTCTCTTTACGTCACGACCTTGTATTGGGGCGTAGGCGCCGTGATGCAGTTTGCCGTTTTGGTGTGGGCTCAGCAGACGTTGGGGCTGTCCCTTAAATTGGGTGCATTCTTGCAGTCACTTGTCGCTTTAGGTGTCATTCTTGGCGCCGTGATGGCGGGGCGCAACTATAAGTTGCATTCGGCAAGACAGGCCCTGCCTTGGGGGCTTTTACTGGCGGTCTTGCTGCCCCTCATGGGTGTTGTTTCAAATGTCTGGTTAGCCATCCCACTTTTATTGGGCGTTGGGCTCGCAGGGGGCATGCTGCTGGTGCCGATGAACGCACTGCTTCAGCACCGAGGTATGCAGGTGCTCAGTTCAGGTCGATCGATCGCTGTGCAGGGGTTTAACGAGAACCTCAGCGTGCTGTTGATGCTGGCCTCTTACAGCGCACTATTGGCACTGTCGGTGCCTCTGGCATTCATCATGCTTTTATTGGCGCTTGTCTTGCTTGCGGGGATGGTTCCGCTCTGTCTGCTGGTCTGGCGGCAGTACCGCTTCAAATGGTTGCGGTTTAAATCAAGCTAGTTCGATAGCGCGGTGAAAAACAGTTTCAACTTGGCAGGCTATTTCATCCCAGCCGAGGTGCTCAACGCTGTCACGTGTGAATGCGCGTGCGTCTACCAATGTTGATTTTTCTTTGGTGATTTCCAGTGCGCGTTTGATGTAGGTTTGCGGCTCATCGCTGTTCACCAACCAGCCATTCCTTTTGTCCTTGATGAACTCGCCCGCTGCTGCGCAATCAAACGCGAGGACAGGCGTTGCGCTGGCGAGTGCTTCAAGCGTGACATTGCCAAAGGTTTCTGTGAGGCTAGGGAACAACAACAAGTCGGCACTGGCATAGAGGATTGCAAGTTGTTCATGGGTGCACATTCCGACGAAGAGGGCGTCAGGGCATTTCACTTGCGTGATGGCACGCATGGGCCCATCACCTGCAAAAATCATTTTGACAGGGCGTCCGGCTTCGATGAGTGCCTGATAGGTTTGAACGATGAGATCTAGATTTTTTTCAGCCGCAATCCGACCGACAGACAACAAGACAATGGTTTCAGGCGTGACGCCCCAGCTTTGACGCATCGCTTCACTGCGGTTGTTGGGATTGAACTGTTGTGTATCCACCCCTCGCGCCACAACTTTTAGGTTTTTAAAACCCATGGCCTCGAGTTGGAATTTCATGGCTTGAGTGGGCACCATCGTGCATGCGGTGCGATTGTGAAACTTGCGTAGATACGCCACGATGGGTTTGCTCAGCCAACCCACGCCGTAATGCTGGCAATAGCTGTGAAAGTTGGTTCTGAAATCTGATGTGACGGGTAAACGCAGAATCTGTGCGGCTTGCAAGGCAGACCAACTCAAAGGGCCTTCCGTTGCAATATGAACCAAATCGGGGCGCTTGGTACTCCACGCTTTGATGAGGGCCTTCTTGCTCGGCAACCCTAATTTGAGTTGTGGGTAGCGAGGGATCGGCAAACCGCGCAACAACAACTCGGACCAGCCCGACTGCTCAACCCCTTCGTCATGCTCGTCTTGGCGTGGACGAATCAATTGAATCGTGTGATGCCTTTGCCCCAAATGATGAATCAACTTTGACAGTGTGACGGCAACCCCATTGACTTCGGGCGGCCATGTTTCTGTCACGACGGCGATTCTGAGGAATCGCTGTTCGGGTTCAAAAGTTTCAACGGTGATCGGGGTGTGGGTTGATGATTCCATGACGCCATGGTGACGATTGAATTTAACAACTTGATGACAACGTGGTTTTTAAATATCTTTTGTTTCATTCTTGTTTCATTTTGTTTTGTCACAGATTTTTCACATGACAGGCACATGATTGACTGGTTTTAAAACACATGAGGAACTGACTTGAAAAACTTTTTAGAAGCCTTGCGCATTCAGCGCTGGGATGATCATCGCTACTATCACCACTGCCGCATCAATCAATCCTTGCACTTGCTCAGCGCCTTGTGTTTTTTGGTCGCGTACGCTCTCCTGTTTGTTGAGCCTGCTTGGGCCGCTTTGTTGGCATGGTTGGTCTCAATGACTGCGCGTCAATCGGGCCACTTCTTTTTCGAACCGCTTGGGTATGACCATGTGAACCAAGCGAGCCAAGATTTCAAAGAAGAAATCAAGGTTGGCTACAACCTGCGTCGCAAAATCGTGCTGCTCAGTATTTGGGTGTTGCTGCCTTTGGTGATTTACTACTTCCCAGGTCAGTTTGACGTGGTGCCCACGCATGAAAACATGGTCGAGTTTTTGCACGCGGTTGGCTATTCTTGGTTGGGCTTAGGTGTGGGTGGTTTGGTGTTTAGAACCGTTCATCTTTGCTTCATTCGTGATGTCCAAACTGGCTTGGTATGGATGACGAAGATTTTGACTGACCCATTCCATGACGTGTATCTGTATCACAAAGCACCACTGCAGTTGATGCGTGGTCAACGCTTTGATCAAGACTTCTTGAACGCGAGCCACTAACAACAGAGGGTTCATGAGGGGCGCTCAGGTCTCAGACCTGAGCGCCCTTTGTTTTATCGAAACAGGGTTTCTTTCAAGATGCTTCGTCGAATGCTCTTGTTCGTTAACTCAGCTGATTTCCACCACCAACCATCATGCTTCATTTGCGTGGCTGCGAGGATGAACCGTTGCACCACAGCTTCAAAGTCAGCATCGCTGTAGTTGAGGCTGAAGATCAACCGTCCGGTTCCGACCCAGCTCAGCGCCAAGCCATGCACTCTCAGGTAGTACTGCAGCATCCAGTTGAACCGGCTTGGTTGGGTGTAGAAGAGGGTCCAGACACTGGACATATTTGCCGCCTGCAAGGGGATGTCGTGGGACTGCATCGCACCGTTGAAGTATTGAACGCGAGCATTCCAGCGTTCATCCAGACCTTCATAGATGGCTTGGATTTCTGGTGTTTCAATTTGATCCAAGAAGGCTGACATGGCGCCCATCACCACTGGATGCGCGTTGAAAGTACCCCTTGCAAAGCAGATGTCCGCAGGGCGATCGGGATGAAAGCGATGCATCCATTCTTTTTTGCCGCACACCACGCCCACTGGGAATCCACCGCCCAGCGTCTTGCCGTAGGTCACCATGTCTGCTTGCACGCCGAAATAGGCTTGCGCGCCACCTTGGGCGAGTCTGAAGCCCAAAAATACCTCATCAAAAATCAGAACAATGCCGCTGTCCGTGCAGACCTGACGTAGCTTGTGCAGCCACTCGGTATAGGCTTGGCGGTCATAAGCAGCTTTGCGACTGCTGTCGACGAGGGTCGAGTCACCGTGGGCATTGCTGTTGGGGTGAAGGGCTTGGAGCGGGTTGACCAGCACACAGGCGATGTCTTTTCTGGTGCGTAAGACCCCAAGGCTTCGTTCGCTCATATCGCTCAGCGTGTAGGTCTCACGCGGTGGCATGGGGTTGCCTGGGCCTGGCTGAACGTCTTCCCACCAGCCGTGGTAAGCCCCGCAGAAGCGAACAACATTTTTACGTTTGGTGTGATATCGGGCTAAGCGAACGGCCTGCATCACGGCTTCAGTGCCGGACATGTGGAAAGAGACTTCATCCATGCCGGAAATCTTCTTCAGTCGTTCAGCATTGCTGGCGACGCAGGGATGGTACGAGCCGAGAACGGGCCCCAGAGCTTGCGTTTTCGTCATGCCTTCAGACATGGTTTTTTTGTAAAAATCCACACCAAATACATTGACGCCATACGAGCCGGTTAGGTCGTAGAAGGACTGGCCATCTAGGTCGGTCACGCACACACCTTCGGCTGATTGCAGGAACGAACCGACCTTGAGGTGTGCTTGTACGAAGGGGCTGAATTGAAAAGGCACGCGATAAGCCGTGATGAATTGCATGTCCGAGATGTTTTCTCTCGCGGCGGCCGTAGCTTGAATGCTCAAGGGGTGACGTGCCTGAAGGACTTCTGAGATTTTGAAAAATGCACTTCTTCGAAGATTTTGAATTTCAAATGGCGCGTTGTCACATTTAAAGAACTCTTTGTCGTCAAAATGGTAGCCAGGCAACAGACGCGCTAAGCGTTTGGCCATCAGAGAATGCCCGGCTAGCGATGGGTGCTTGGCGCGTGACAGTTGAATGCGTCGATACAAAGAGGGCGCCAATGTTGCCAAAGCGCCCAAACCGATCCATGTGGTGTTCACAGCTGATTTCCTCGTGTAAGTGATCCTCCTTTTTATTCAATTTAAGTGACAAGACGATGAAGATTCAGAAAATATTTCAAAATTTGGCGCTTCAGGAAGACCTTAATTTTCTGCTGACGAACCGAATTCCGCGCATCACACTCACGCGGTGGATGGGGTGGTGGAGCCAATTGCGCCATCCTTGGATCGTGAAAGGTTCGATTGCGGTTTGGCGTTTGTTTACAGATTTGGATTTGAGTGAATCAAAGCAACAGCAGTTTGCAAGCTTGCATGCGTGCTTCACCCGCGAGCTGGTCCCTGGTGTCCGGCCCATCGACGCGAATCCCGAGGTGATGAGTTCACCCT
>CAIODK010000313.1 GCA_903856995.1 uncultured Burkholderiales bacterium | reverse complement strand
CCACCACGAGCACGCTGTTGCCAATATCGCGCAGGTGCTTAAGGGTGTCGATCAGCCGGTCGTTGTCGCGCTGGTGCAAGCCTATGCTGGGCTCGTCCAACACATACATCACGCCCGTCAGGCCCGAGCCGATTTGGCTTGCCAAACGGATGCGTTGCGCTTCTCCGCCTGACAAGGTGTCGGCGCTGCGGTCGAGGCTGAGGTAGTTCAGGCCCACGTCGTTCAAAAACTTCAGGCGTGAGGCAATCTCGCGCACCACTTTGTCGGCAATTTCGGCTTTTGCACCTTGTAGCTTCAAGGTATTGAAGTAGCCAAAACACTCGCCCAGCGTGGTGTGGCTGATGTCAAAGATGCCGCGCATTTGATCGCCGTCGCCAATGCGCACGTTGCGTGCTTCGCGGCGCAAGCGTGTGCCGCCGCAGGACGTGCATGCACGCGTGCCGCGGTAGCGGGACAGGTCTTCGCGCACCACCACTGAATCGGTCTCGCGGTAGCGCCGTTCCATGTTGACCAAGATGCCCTCGAAGGCGTGTTTTTTACTCAGCTTTTTGCCGCTCGACTCAAGGCTGTAGTTGAACTTGATTTCTTCTTCCCCCGAGCCATACAGCAGCACTTGGCGTGTGTCGGGGTTGAGGTCTTCAAACGGTGCATCCAAATCAAACTTGTAGTGTTTGGCGAGGCTTTCCAGCATGGTGAAGTAATGCGCGTTGCGGCGGTCCCAGCCCTTGATGGCGCCGCTGCCGAGACTGAGTGACGGAAACGCCACCACGCGTGCGGGGTCGAAAAAGTCTTGGTGACCCAAACCGTCACACGACGGGCAAGCGCCCACGGGTGAGTTGAACGAGAACAAACGGGGTTCGAGCTCGCTGATGGAATAAGTGCACTGAGGGCAAGAAAACTTGGCGTTGAAGCTGTGCTCGACGCCCGTGTCCATCTCGAGCGCGATGGCGCGGCCTTCCGCCAACCGCAAGGCTGCTTCAAAGCTCTCAGCCAGTCGTTGGCGCAAGCCGGGGGCTGGCGCTGCCACGGCCATATCGCCAATGCTGGGGGCCGCTACGGGCTTGGGTTCCATGTGTGCTTCGCGGCGCACCTTGATGCGGTCCACCACCACGTCGATGTCGTGCTTCTCGGTTTTCTTCAGCTCGGGCAGCTCGTCGTACTCGTACACCTTGCCTTCGATGCGAAAACGCACATACCCCTGCGCTTGCAGCTGCGTGAAGAGCTCGCTGTACTCGCCCTTGCGGTTGCGCGCGATGGGCGCCAGCAGCATGAGCTTGGTGTCTTCGGGCAGCGCCATGACGGCGTCCACCATCTGCGACACGCTTTGCGCTTGCAGCGCCAAGTTGTGGTCGGGGCAATACGGTGTGCCTGCGCGGGCAAACAGCAAGCGCAGGTAGTCGTGAATCTCGGTCACCGTGCCCACGGTCGAGCGCGGGTTGTGGCTGGTGGCTTTTTGCTCAATGCTGATGGCGGGCGACAGGCCTTCAATCAGGTCCACATCGGGCTTGTCCAAACGGCCCAAAAACTGGCGGGCGTAGGCCGAGAGGCTTTCTACATAGCGGCGCTGGCCTTCGGCATACAGCGTGTCAAACGCGAGACTGGACTTGCCTGAGCCCGACAAGCCCGTGATCACCACCAGCTGGTTGCGCGGAATGTCGAGGTCGATGTTCTTCAGGTTGTGCGTGCGCGCCCCGCGAATGCTGATGTTTCGCATGGCGGAAGGATGGTGCATGGCTTGGCCTAGGTAGGCGCCGTCAGTGGGTTTGTTCACGGGTCAGTCAAATTAAGGGCAACCCGCCATGATAGTGGCGGCGGCTGTCTTTGGCTAGGAATGCAGGACAATGGCAGGCTGTGACGATCAACCTTACCCCCAACCCCACGCTGGACGATAGCCCCACCATGACACGCACCGAGCTGCGCGCCAGTGGCTCGCTTGCGTCTATCTTTGCCCTGCGCATGTTGGGCTTGTTCTTGGTGCTGCCTGTGTTTGCGCTGGAAGCCCGTAAGTACCCTGGCGGGGATGACCCTGCGCTGATTGGCTTGGCCATGGGCATTTATGGCTTGACGCAAGGCATTTTGCAAATCCCGTTTGGCATGGCGTCTGACCGCTTGGGCCGCAAGCGCGTGATTATTTTTGGCCTGCTGGTGTTTGCACTGGGCAGTTTGCTGGCGGGCAGCGCGGATACCTTGATGGGTTTGCTGGCCGGTCGCGCCTTGCAAGGCGCAGGGGCGGTGTCAGCCGCCGTCACGGCCTTGTTGGCCGACTTGACCCGCGATAGCGTGCGCACCAAAGCCATGGCGCTGGTGGGCGCCAGCATTGGGCTGATGTTTGCTTTGTCGCTGGTGGTGTCGCCCGTGATTGCGGCGCACATTGGTTTGTCGGGCTTGTTTGTTTTAACGGCGGTGCTGGCACTGCTGGGAACGGCCGTGGTGGTGTGGGGCGTGCCTGCCGAGCCCATGGTGCACAAAGATGCCGCTCGTGGCGGCCTGCGCCAAGTGCTGTCTAGCCCCGCGTTGCTCCGCCTGAACATTGGTGTGTTTGTGTTGCACGCGGTGCAGCTGGCCATGTGGGTGGCGATTCCTGCGTTCTTGGTGCAAGCTGGTTTGGGCAAGGATGACCACTGGCAAATTTATTTGCCAGCTGTGTTGGGCTCGTTTGTGGTGATGGGCGGTGTGTTTCCGCTCGAGCGCCGCGGTTATTTGCGCGCTGTGTTTTTGACCGCGATTGGTTTGATTTCCTTGGTGCAAGTGGCGCTGCTGTGGGTGTCGTCAGGCGCACCCAGCGTCACCAGCTTGGCTTGGTTGTTGTTTGCGTTTTTTTGTGGCTTCAACGTGTTGGAGGCGACGCAGCCCAGCTTGGTGTCTCGCATTGCGCCGGCGTCCTCGCGTGGCGCGGCCATGGGTGTGTACAACACCCTCCAATCTTTGGGCTTTTTTGCCGGTGGCGTGATGGGTGGGCAACTCGTCAAAAGCTACGGCACACAAGGCCTGTTTTTAACTTGCGCGGCACTCATGGTGCTGTGGCTGGTGGTAGCTTGGCCAATGGTTGCGCCCAAGCGCCCAGCGCATTCTGCAAAGACCCCATAATTAGCCCCTATCTGGAGGAATTTACCCATGGCATCCGTTAACAAAGTCATCCTCGTCGGCAACTGCGGCCGCGACCCCGAAGTGCGCTACCTGCCCAGCGGTCAAGCCGTGGCCAACGTGAGCGTGGCCACATCAAGCCGCCGCAAAGACAAAAACAGCGGCGAGATGATTGAAGACACACAGTGGCACCGCGTCACCTTTTATGACCGATTGGCCGAGATCGCAGGCGAATACGTCAAAAAAGGCCGCCCCATCTACGTGGAAGGCCGTTTGAAATACGGCGTCTACACCGACAAAACCACAGGCGTGGAAAAAAACACCGTGGACATCATTGCCACCGAGCTGCAACTCTTGGGCGGCCGTGAAGGCATGGGCGCACCGAGCGGTGGTGGCGAAGAAGGCGGCGGTGGCTATAGCCGCCCAGCCGCTGCTGCACCTCGCGCCGCTGCACCCGCAGCGCAACGCCCTGCGGCACCTGCGCCTGCCAAGGGTGGGTTTGATGACATGGACGACGATATCCCGTTCTGATCAGCGGACATAGACCAAAAAAAACCGACGGGTGCGAGCCAGTCGGTTTTTTTACGTCCGTGTCTGAGTTCAGTATCTTCTGACGTTGTGCAAAGTCTCTTGCGCAATCCAGCCAATGCGCCCCTCGGCGTCCATGCGCTGAATGTCGTCCAGCGCAACGCGCATGATTTCGTTCTCTTGCTCGAGTTTGTAGACGCGGTTGCGCAAATTGCTAGCGTCTAGCCACGAGCCAATGGCGCTCAACAAGCGTGCAATAAAGTAACCCCAATTAAGCATGTGATGGGTCAAGGTGGCGGTGGTTCATGGGCACAGTCTAGAGGCATATGTTGGGTTTTGAGGCGGGGCGCTTAACGAGGTGTGCGTGAAAAAAGTTGACCTAAATAATTAAATATTTGCGTCAACAGCGATGCCTTGCCCCCCGTTGTTTGATAACTCCGATATTGGAGTTGTTCAAAAACCTAAAAGGAAACTTTGTATGAACAAGCTGATTGCCTCATTGATCGTTGGTGCTTTTTCTGCTGCCGCGTTCGCAACCACACCGGTTGCACCCGTGGCAACACCTGCAACTGCCGCGCCGGCTGTGACTGCTAAAGCTGAAGCCGCTCCTGCCGCCAAGTCCGAGACTAAAAAAGTGGTGAAAGAAAAGAAGGCTGTTGTGAAGGCTGGGGCCACTCATAAAGTGGACGCTGCGGCACCCGCAACTGCCGGTGTCAAGTAAGACTAGGCAGGGGTTGCGTTCGGCGCTGCAGCGCTGGCAATGACCCCGCCGCCCAAACACACTTCGCCGTCATACAACACAGCCGATTGGCCAGGAGTGACGGCCCACTGAGGATCATCAAAGGCGAGCACCAGCTCGCCTTTGTCGTTGTAGCTCAACGTACACGGTGCATCGGCCTGGCGATAGCGCGTTTTGGCGGCGTAACGGCCCAGCGCTGGCGCGTGCGGGGCACACCAGATCAGGTCATCGGCATGCAACGATCCGTAAAGCAACCAAGGGTGGTCGTGGCCTTGCACCGCGTACAAAGTATTGGTGGCCAAGTCTTTGCGGGCCACAAACCACGGTTGGTGTTCGCCACTGCCGCGTTGTGCGCCTTTTTCTTTGAGGCCCCCAATGCCTAAGCCTTGGCGTTGACCCAGTGTGTAAAAACTCAAGCCCACATGCGTGCCAATTTTGCGGCCACGGTCGTCTTTGATGGGGCCTGGCTCGTTGGCGATGTAGCGGTTTAAAAATTCGCGGAAAGGGCGTTCGCCAATAAAGCAAATGCCGGTGGAGTCTTTTTTCTTGGCGTTGGGCAAACCAATTTCGTCCGCAATACGGCGCACTTCGGTTTTGTGCAGCTCGCCCACGGGGAACAAGGTTTTAGACAGTTGCGTTTGGTTCAAGCGGTGCAAAAAGTAACTTTGGTCTTTGCTCGGGTCCAAGCCTTTGAGTAGTTGAAACTCGCCGTCTATTTCGCGCACGCGGCAATAGTGGCCAGTCGCAATTTTTTCAGCGCCAAGGCGCATGGCGTGGTCTAAGAACGCTTTGAACTTGATTTCGGCGTTGCACAAAATGTCGGGGTTGGGCGTGCGGCCGCCCTGGTATTCGCGCAAGAACTCGGCAAACACGCGGTCTTTGTATTCGGCGGCAAAGTTGACGTGTTCAATCTCAATGCCAATCACGTCGGCCACTGCGGCGGCGTCGACGAAGTCGATGTTGGACGAGCAGTATTCGCTGTCGTCATCGTCTTCCCAGTTTTTCATGAAGATGCCGACGACGTCGTAGCCTTGTTGTTTCAACAGGTAGGCGCTGACGGCGGAGTCAACCCCGCCGCTCAAGCCCACCACCACACGTTTGTTATTTGCCATGCGGTAATTATCCCTTTGCGGGGTTCAGCACGCTGGGGTCGGTGTAGATCAGGCCCATGGGGAAGCGCTGTCCCGCCAAGTGGTCTTCCAAACAACGCAGGACCAGAGGGCTGCGCAGGCGGTGTGCGTTGGCGCGGACCTCATCAGGTGTCATCCACAGCGTGCGCACGATGCCTTTGTCGAGCATGGCCCCTGGCACTGACTCGCCCAACTCGCCGCAAAAGGCCAGACGCAAGTAGGTGACGTCTTCGGCCGCGCGGCCCTCACGGGCAGGGCGTTGCAGGCGTGAGATGTAGATGCCGACTAAGTCGCGCGGCTGGAAGGTGTGCGTGGTTTCTTCCAATGCCTCCCGCGCGCACCCGTCCTCGGGAGACTCGCCAGGGTCCAAGTGGCCGGCCGGGTTGTTCAGGCGCAAACCTTCGGGCGTGTGTTCTTCAATCAGCAGATAACGACCATCGCGTTCGATGATGGCTGCGACGGTGACACTGGGCTTCCAACGTTTATTCATTCGGCCATTATCTTTCGGGTTAATCCGTCTCTGCTCGGCATCTAAAGTCGTGTAACCTTGCTTTGCTCTGACAATAACCAATACTGACTCGAGGAGAAGCGCATGTTGATTGGTGTTCCCGCCGAAACCACGACGGGTGAGACCCGCGTGGCCGTCACGCCCGATACGGCTAAAAAGCTAATGTCGCAAGGCCATACCGTGCGCGTGCAAGCGGGGGCAGGTGTTCGAGCCAGCGTCCCCGATGCTGCGTAT
>CAIODK010000312.1 GCA_903856995.1 uncultured Burkholderiales bacterium | reverse complement strand
CACCAGGGCAACTGTTGTAAATAAAGACTTACAACCAATCTCCATCGTGAAGCTATAAAAATCGCCCGCACCTAAAAGCCCGCTTCCAGCGGGCTTTTTTATCGCAAAGACGCTTCTACAAGTTTGACCCAATAGGTGGCACCCAAGGGGATGAGTGAGTCGTTGAAGTCGTAGTTGGGGTTGTGCAAGGTACAAGGCCCCTCGCCATGCCCGATTTCGCGGTGCACGCCGTCGCCGTTGCCGATGAAGCAGTACGCGCCGGGCTTGGCTTGCAGCATGTACGAGAAGTCTTCTGCGCCCATGGTGGGCTCTTGTGCCACGACGTTGTCAGCGCCCACGATGTCGGCCATGACTGCGCGGGCGAAGTTGCTCTCTAAGGCGTGGTTGATGGTGGGCGGGTAGTTGCGTTCAAACTCAAAGGTGCAGGTGGCACCAAAGGCGGCGCTGGTGTGTGCGGCCACGTCGCGCATGCGTTGCTCGATCAGGTCGAGCACGTCGAGGCTGAAGGTGCGCACGGTGCCTTGCAGCTCGCAGTGGTCGGGCACGACGTTGGTGGCTTCGCCGGTGTGGATCATGGTGACCGAGATCACGCCTGCATCGACTGGTTTTTTGTTGCGGCTGATGATGGTCTGAAAGGCTTGCACCATTTGGCAGGCGACCACCACGGGGTCGATGCCGTTGTGCGGCAGCGCGGCGTGGCAGCCTTTGCCGTGGATGGTGATTTTGAATTCGTTGCTGGACGCCATCACGGGCCCCGCGCTCAACGCGAACTGCCCAACGCCGAGGCCCGGCCAGTTGTGCATGCCGTAGACGGCTTGCATGGGGAACTTTTCAAACAAGCCATCGCGCATCATTTCGCGGGCACCGCCGCCGCCCTCTTCGGCGGGCTGGAAGATGAAGTACACGGTGCCGTCGAAGTCTTGGTGCTTTGACAGGTATTGCGCCGCGGCCAGCAGCATGGCCACGTGGCCGTCGTGGCCGCAGGCGTGCATCTTGCCGGCGTGTTGGCTGGCGTGGGCGAAGTGGTTGAACTCTTGCATGGGCAGCGCGTCCATGTCGGCGCGCAGGCCGATGGCGCGATCAGCGCGTTCGCCGGTGCCGCATTTCAAGATGCCCACCACGCCGGTTTTGCCCATACCCCGGTGGATGGGGATGCCCCACTCGGTCAGCTTTTGGGCCACCAAGTCGGCGGTGCGAATTTCTTCAAAGCACAGCTCGGGGTGGGCGTGGATGTCGCGGCGAATGGCGGCGATGCTGGAAGCTTGTGTGGCGATGGCGTCAAGGACTTTCATGGCTTGAGTCTAGCGTGATTGATCTAACCTTGCATGCCAGCTGAAAAAATTGACTGGGAAACGGATAATTGGTAGCATTAAAATATGGCGATTCAATCATTCACATGCACGGATACGATGACCTTGTTCACAACGGGCAAATGCCCGAGGTTTGCGAACATTAAAAAAGTTGCAGAGCGAAAGCTAGCTCAGCTCGACGCGGCACCATCTATCAACTTCATGAAAGCGCCGCCTGGCAATGACCTCAAAGAATATGGGGGTGCATGGCATGTTCGAATCAACGGTCAGTGGCGGTTAACCTTCAAATGGGGGCCAGCGGGCCCCTATGACGTTTTGATTGAAGACCCCCACTAAGAAACGCAAGGAGTACATCATGTTTAAAAACGGTATGCGCCCAATTCATCCTGGAGAAGTCTTGCTCGAAGACTACATCAGACCAATGGGCATCAGCGTGCGCGCACTGTCACTGGCATTGCACGTCCCTTACTCACGCTTGCGCGAAATCGTGGATGGAAATCGTGGCGTCTCGGCCGATACAGCCCTGCGTCTTGAGCGTTACTTTGGAAGTGAAGCACAAGGCTGGCTCAATCTTCAGGCTGCTTATGACCTGCGCGTTGCACATAAACACAGTGCAAAAATCATTTCAAAAGAAATCGCGCCACTTGCGATGGCAGCTTAACAAGTCACCCAAGGCTGCTAAAAGGCGCACCCACCCTAGCCAGCCGCTGTTGCGCGATTTCAAGCAAGCCGTCAAAGATGAGCGAGTCGACCAACTCAAACTGCACCGACATGCTGGGCGCCATCTTCCAGCCTGCGCCACCGGTCATGAAGCACGCGGGCTCGGCGCCGCAGTGGTGGCGCACGTGCTGCACCATGCGCTCGACTGCGCCGGCAATGGCGTAGGTGCCGCCGCTGGTCAGCGCGTCGCTGGTGTTGGTGGGGAATTCACACACCTCGCCGGTGGGCACGCGCAGTCCGGCAGTGCCCGACTCGAGGGCGCGCAGCATGATGCCGTGGCCAGGCAAGATGAAGCCGCCCAAGAACTTGCCGCTCGCGTCAACCGCCTCGACCGTCACCGCGGTGCCGACCATCACCACCACCATGGGGCGGGGGGCTGCGCCGTTGAGCTGATGCAACATGCGCGCATGCGCGCCAATCATGGCGACCCAGCGGTCTGAGCCTAGCCGTGTGGGGTGGTCGTAGCCGTTGGTCATACCGGCTTCGGCCACCGACGAGATGGCCCAGTGCGGGGTGATGTCCCACAGCTCCATTTGTTCTTCGACGCGGCGACGAATGGCTTCGCCAGCCACGATGCATCCCAACATGTGCGTGGGTACGGGCAAATCGCGCCAGTCTTCATCGGCCAAACGGTCAATGTTTTCTAAAAAAACGGCGCCATGGCTCAGCACCTTGGCATTGGGTTCAGGGCTTTCGTACACGCCCCATTTGAGGCGCGTGTTGCCCACGTCGAGTGCGAGAAATGTCATGGTGTGTGTTTAGTTTTGGCGCCAAGGCAAGCCGCGCATGCGCCAGCCCCCTTGCGTGCCGCGATGTCCGGCTGCGTCGGGGTTGCCTTCGAAGCCTTCAAGAATGTTGTAGGCCTCTAGGCCCAGCTCTGCGGCGCGTTTGGCAGCGCCCACCGAGCGAACGCCGCTGCGGCACAGGAGCACAATTTTTTGTCCGTTGGCGGCGGCGCGTATCGCGTCATCAAACGCGGGGTTCATGGCCATGCCCGGCCATTGCTTCCAGGCCACAGCCACAGCGCTGGGCACAAAGCCCACCCATTCGCGCTCGGCATCGGTGCGCACGTCGACCAGCACAGCCTCGCCAGCCTGCACCCATGCATTGGCCATTTCAGGGGTTACGTCGCCGGCGTAGCCCAGTTCGTTGTTGCTCATAGAGATAAAGCGGAAGTAGTTGGTACTCAGTATAGAAGCGGCTCGTCCCCAAGGAGACAAATAAGCGCGTTTTCAAGCCGTAGTCAGGGGGAAACCCTTGTTAAAAAAACGTTAGTCAGGATAAGAATCACGATTCGCCGACCCGTCTTTGACACAACACCTAGGAGATCTCCCCATGACCGATACCAAGAAGACCACCGCCCGCCGCAACGTCCTGAAAGGCGCAGCTGTCGCCGCAGGTGCCGTCGCCGCCCCCATGATTGCCAAGGCCCAGACAGGCCCGATCAGCATGCGCTGGCAGAGCACTTGGCCGGCCAAGGATATCTTCCATGAGTACGCACTCGACTACGCGAAAAAAGTCAACGACATGACCGGTGGCGACCTGAAGATCGACGTGCTGCCCGCAGGCTCTGTGGTGCCCGCCTTCGGTTTGCTTGAGGCCGTATCAAAAGGCACGTTGGACGGTGGCCACGGCGTGTTGGGCTACCACTACGGCAAGCAAAACGCATTGGCTTTGTGGAACTCTGGCCCCGCCTTCGGCATGGATGCCAACATGGTTCTGGCTTGGCACAAGTACGGCGGCGGCGCTGAGTTGCTGGCCAAGTTGTACGCCTCGATCGGCGGCAATGTGCAGTCGTTCTTGTACGGCCCTATGTTCACGCAACCTCTGGGCTGGTTCAAAAAGCCAATCACCAAGTCGGCTGACTTCAAGGGCTTGAAGTTCCGCACCAACGGTTTGGCGATTGACTTGTTCACCGCCATGGGCGCGGCGGTCAACGCACTGCCAGGCGGCGAGATCGTTCCCGCGATGGACCGCGGTTTGCTGGACGGCGCTGAGTTCAACAACGCCACGTCTGACCGCATCTTGGGCTTCCCCGATGTGTCTAAGGTGTGCATGCTGCAAAGCTACCACCAAAGCGCTGAGACGTTCGAGATCATGTTCAACAAGACCAAGTACGACGCACTGCCAGCCAAGATGAAGTCTGTGATTGCCATCGCGACAGAGGCGGCTTCTGCCGACATGTCTTGGAAGTCTGTGGACCGTTACTCCAAAGACTATGTTGAGTTGCAAACCAAAGACAAGGTCAAGTTCTACAAAACGCCTGACTCCATCTTGCAAGACCAGCTCAAAATTTGGTCTGAAATTCTGGAGAAGAAGTCTGCTGAGAACCCCATGTTCAAAGAGATCGTGGAATCACAAAAAGTGTTTGCACAGCGCGCTGTGAAGTGGGAGCAAGACACAGTGGTGAACCGCCGCATGGCTGTGAACCACTTCTTCGGTGCCAAAAAGGCCTAAAGCTAGCCACTGAGACAGGTTGACTTATGGGACTGAATTCTGTGCACCACAGAACTTCAGTCCCTTTACTTTTAAGAACGATATGAACACACTCAAACTGCTACACACCGTAGACAACATCAGTACATGGGTTGGCAAAGCCTTCGCATGGCTCATCGTTGTGCTGATGGTCATGGTGATGGGCGAAGTTTTCAAACGCTACGCCCTGAACGCCCCTACAGCTTGGATTTTTGAAGCCAGCAACATGTTGTACGGCAGCGCCTTCATGATGTGCGGCGCTTACACACTGAGCCAAGACGGCCATGTGCGGGGCGATTTCTTTTATGGCTCCGCCAAGCCACGCACACAAGCTTCGCTTGACTTTGTGCTGTACATCCTGTTCTTCATGCCAGGCGTGATCGCCTTGACATGGGCCGGTTGGACGTATGCCGGCGACGCCATCAGCATTCGCGAAATGACCAACAGCGCCGACGCGATTCCCCTGTACCCCTTCAAGGCCATCATCCCGCTCACCGGCTTTTTTGTCTTGATGCAAGGATTGACTGAAATCATTCGTTGCGTGGTGTGCCTGAAAACAGGCGAATGGCCCGCACGATTGAAAGACGCCAACGAAATTGACGTGGTCGAACAGCAGCTGTCGGCCAGTATTTATGTCAGCGAAGAAGATAAGCGTGACGCGATTGCGCGCGCGCATCACATTGATGAAGAAGCCCACCAACGCGGCGGCTTGTTGGGAGATAACAAATGAGCGATCCAGCACTCGGACTAACCATGCTTTGCCTGATCATCGTGGTGATCATGATGGGCTTTCCCACCGCGTTCACCCTGATGGGGCTGGGCATGGTCTTTGGCTTCACGGCCTTTTACAACCCTGCTGAGCCTTGGCTAGACAACCGTGTTTTCAACCTGATGGTGCAGCGCACCTATGGCGCGATGACCAATGACACACTGCTGTCCATTCCGCTCTTTGTGCTGATGGGCTATGTGATGGAACGGGGTGCGTTGGTGGACAAGATGTTCCACAGCGTGCAGCTGGCTTTCCGTCGTTTGCCTGGCTCACTCGCTGTGGCTACGCTGGTCATTTGCACCTTTTGGGGCATTGCCAGCGGTTTGGTTGGTGCGGTGGTGGTGCTGATGGGCGTGATTGCCATGCGCCCCATGCTGAACGCGGGCTATGACACGCGCTTGGCTGCAGGCGTGATCACGGCTGGCGGCACTTTGGGTATTTTGATTCCACCGTCGGTGATGATCATTGTGTACGCCGCGGTGGCTGGCCAATCGGTGGTCAAGCTGTATGCAGCGGCCATGTTCCCTGGCTTCTTCTTGGCGTTCTTGTATTTAATTTACGTCATTGGCTGGGTGCTGATTGACCCGTCGATTGCACCTAAGCTGCCTGAAGAGCAAACCAGAGCACCCGTGTCGCCTTGGCTGGACAAGCTGGGTGAGCAGTACTCGAAGCGCATGTTGCCGGCCATGGCCAAAGCGCTGGTCATGCCAAGCCGTGCGTTGCAAATCAGCGTGCCAGACATGCGCGTGACGTGGGGCCTGTTGGCACGTAGCTTCAGCATGGCCTTGGCGCCCGTGTTCATCGTGTTGGCCATGCTGGCGACCTCTTGGTGGTATGTGGTGATTTATTCACAAGCCACCGCAAATGCACAGGCTGGCACTGCAATTGTCCAGATGACCAACGACATCGTGGCTGACAAAACCAGCGTCTCCCCTGAGCCTGAAGCTTTGCAAGAGATGGGGGGCGACAATGTGGCAGATGCGCCTGAGGCCAATAACGCCGCCATGTCTTTGGGCGATGAAGTGGTCGAAGCAGACAAGGTGATCGAGGTGCCTGAAGGCTTCTACACAGGCTTCTGGGGCACGGCACTGGTGCTGTTTGGCTTGCTTGTTTGGTACTACAAAGGCTTTGATGCCGAGCAGTTCGAGATCCTGAACATGCTGGTCAAGTCGGTGATGCCACTGGGCATCCTGACCGCTGTCGTTTTGGGTGTGATTTTGCTGGGCTTGGCCACAGCCACCGAGTCGGCTGCCGTGGGTGCCTCAGGTGCTTTCATCATGGCTTGGTGGTCGGGTTCGCTGAACTTTGACAAGACCAAGCAAGCGGTGTTCTTGACGGCCAAAACCACCTCGATGGTGTGTTGGTTGTTTGTGGGCTCGGCGCTCTTCTCTGCGGTATTTGCGGTCTTGGGTGGCCAACACTTGGTGGAAGATTGGGTCATGGGGATGGACCTGACGCCGCTCCAGTTCATGCTGCTGTCGCAAGCCATGATTTTTGTGCTCGGCTGGCCGTTGGAGTGGACCGAAATCATTGTGATTTTTGTGCCCATCTTCTTGCCTCTGTTGACGCACTT
>CAIODK010000311.1 GCA_903856995.1 uncultured Burkholderiales bacterium | reverse complement strand
TCAAGCCGCTTAGAAGTGTTGCCCTACACCGAGAAAGCATCCCAACACTATGGCTCTATTCGCAGTGCGTTAGAAAAGGCAGGTCAGACCATTGGCGTGAATGATTTGCACATAGCCGCGCATGCACGAAGCGAAGGGCTAATCTTGGTGACCAACAACGTGGGTGAGTTCGCCCGTGTGCCAGCACTGGCCGTTGAGAACTGGGTCAGTCCTGCGAGCTAGGCTGCATTTGAACCACAGCCGCACTACCTAACCCGCCAGCCCCCGCCACAGCAACCAAGCCGTAATCACTGCTTTCTGGTCCACGCGACAAATCAGCCAACAAGCGCACCAAGGCGATGGCACCTGATGCGCCAATGGGGTGGCCTCTGGCCAAGCCGCCGCCCTGCGGGTTGATTTGCGCGGGCTTGAGGCCCAGGCCTTTGGCAAAACTTAAACCCTGCACAGCAAATGCGTCGTGCAGTTCGACGTGTTTGAGGCGGCCCACATCGGCAATGCCTGCACGCACCAGGGCTTGGCGTGCAGCTAACTCAGCGCAGAGCATGGGCCACTCTGGCGCACCACCCACCGACGCACTGGCCACCCATGTGGCTTTTGGGCGAAGGTTGAACCGCGCTGCCGCTGCGTGGCTGACCAGCAGCACCAAAGCCGCGCCATCGGCCTGCGCGGAAATGGTGAGCGCCGTTAGGCCATAGGAATCTGCATCTGTCTGCGCATCTGCATCTTTTACGGCCCATTGGTCCGAGCGAGCCACCACGGGCATGCGCTGGGCTCGCGCGGCGTCTATCACGCGGGGGTAGGCATCGTGCGTCACACCAGCCACCGGCACTATTTCGGCCGTCATGTGGTGTTGGTGCGCCACTGCTTTTTGGTGGCTGTGCAGGGCATAGGCTTCTTGCTCGGCCCTTGTGTAGCCATGCGCTGCCGCATACCGCGCGGCAGACAGCAGCATGTCGGGGTCTTGCTCAGGGGTAGGCGCAAAGGCGGGGCGTTCATAGGCCACGGGCGAATCATCCGCCTGCAAAGGCCGATGCATGCGAATGGGCGATGTGCTCCACGCCTCCACCCCGCCGGCCACCACCACGTGGGCTTGGCCCGATGCAATCAACGCAGCGCCCATGGCTACGGCGTCTAAGCCCGCGCAACACTGCGTGTCCACGGTGTAGGCCGCGCATTGCAAGGGCAAGCTTGCATGCAAAGCCAACATGCGAGCAGGGTTGCCGCCTGCGCCTAGGGCATTGCCCAACAACACCGCATCCACGGCTGCGGCATCAACGCCAGCTTGGGCTAGCAACGCTTTTAATACTGGCGCAGCTAAGTCGTGGGGCTGGAGGGCTTTGAATGCGCCACCACGGGGCACCACGGCGCTACGGGCCCAGGCGGCGATCAGAGGAGCTTGTGTAGGCATGTGGGTGCATTCTCGTCTTGTAGATGCGCTTGTAGCAGCCGCGCCAATGCGGGGTGGTCGGTTTTGCCGCTGGCAGTGAAGGGCCAGTGGGTGCAAACCATGAAACGTTTGGGCACTTTGTAGTTTTCTAGTTGTGCGCGGCACAGCGCAGAAAGCTGTTGCGCGGTAGGCGCTTGCTCAGTCGCGTTGGCGTGCAACAGCGCCACCACTTGCTGCCCACGTATCGGGTCCGGCACACCGTGCACGGAGGCGTAGGCAATGTTGCGGGATGACATCAACACAGCCTCTAGCTCTTCGGGGAATAGGTTTTTGCCTTGTGTCACAACCATGCGGCTCTCACGCCCCACAAGGCACAAGAAGCCTTGCGCGTCAAAGTAGCCCATGTCGCGCACGGACAGCCAGCTGCCATCGCGCACGGCGGCTGTGCTGTCTGCGGGTGCGCCTACATAGTCCATGAACAGCATGGGGCTGCGCACAAAAATTTGCCCCATGCCCAGCGGCGGCTGCGGGTTGCGAATCTCGATGTCAACATTCGAAAAAGGCTTGCCCACAGCGTTCGGTGGGGCCGACGCATCTGCCGTCATCCACGCCATAAAGCTGGTTTCTGATGCGCCATAAAACTCAACAATGTGTGCTTGGGGGAACAGCGTTTGCAGAGCCGCCGTACGCTCTCGCATCCAGCGGGCACCGCTGATCAAGATCAGGCGCACACCGTCGATGGGGGCCAAGGCGCGGCGGGCCGCGATCTCTAGCATCAGCAGCAATTGGCTGGGGACTGCGACGAGGCAAGGCGTGCG
>CAIODK010000310.1 GCA_903856995.1 uncultured Burkholderiales bacterium | reverse complement strand
CTGAAATGGACTGGACCAACAAGAACGTTGCGCCTTCCAAGATCGTGTCATTGGGCGACGAAGTCGAAGTCATGGTCCTCGAGATTGACGAAGACAAGCGCCGCATCAGCTTGGGCATGAAGCAGTGCAAAGCTAACCCATGGCAAGATTTCGCACAAAACACCAAGCGCGGCGATCGCGTCAAGGGCCCTATCAAATCGATCACCGACTTCGGCGTGTTCGTGGGCTTGGCTGCCGGTATCGACGGTTTGGTTCACTTGTCTGACTTGTCTTGGAACGAAACCGGCGAAAACGCCGTGCGCGAATTCAAGAAGGGTCAAGAAGTTGAGGCTTTGGTCTTGGCTGTTGACGTCGACCGCGAGCGCATCAGCTTGGGCATCAAACAGCTCGACTCTGACCCATTCACCACCTTCGTGTCGATCAACGACAAAGGCCAAACCGTTACCGGCAAGGTCAAGACTGTGGATGCCAAGGGCGCAGAAATCGATTTGGGCGAAGACATCATCGGCTACTTGCGCGTCAGCGAAATCTCACGTGACCGCGTGGAAGACGCAAGCCACGTGTTGAAAGTTGGCGATGAAGTGACGGCTGTCGTGGTGAACGTGGATCGCAAGACCCGCAACATCCAGTTGTCAATCAAAGCCAAAGACGCTGTGGATCAACAAGAAGCCATGGCTTCCTTGTCACACCAGTCGAAGAGCGAAAACGCTGGCACGACCAGCTTGGGCGCTTTGTTGCGCGCTAAGCTCGACAACAACTAATGACCCGTTCAGACTTGGTCGAAGAGCTGGCTGCCCGCTTTGGGCAGCTCACGCACCGCGACGCCGAGTTCGCTGTCAAGACCCTTCTTGACGCGATGAGCGACGCGCTGGTGCGCGGGCACCGCATTGAGTTGCGGGGCTTTGGTAGCTTTTCGATCAACCGTCGCCCGCCTCGCATGGGACGTAATCCGCGTTCCGGCGAGAGCGTGGCAATTCCTGAAAAACGTGTGCCTCATTTCAAGCCGGGCAAAGCCCTGCGCGAAGCAGTGGACACACGCACCCAAGAATTGTTGACGGGGTCTGCACCCAAAGGTTGATAAACGGTTTTTTCAAGTGGCTGCAAGGCTAAAATGGTTCTCGTCACAGAGGAGCTAACTTGAAAAACCTCATGTGGCTGCTTCAGTTCATTCTGAAAGCAGCCATTTTTTTTACCCTGTTCGCTTTCGCACTGAACAACCAACACGATGCCGTGGTCCATTTCTTTTTTGGCACCACGTGGCACGCGCCGTTGGTATTAGTGCTGCTGACTGTCTTCGTCATGGGCGTTGCGGTGGGTGTGATTGGCATGGTGCCGCGTTGGTGGAAACACCGCCGCTTGGCTAAGTCCGCCAACCTGTCTGCCACACAGTCCTCGCCTCCAGCCACAACTTCTGCGGACCCCACACATGGAATTTGACCTCAGCTGGATTTTGCTGGGCTTGCCCCTCGCCTTCGTACTGGGCTGGGTCGCCTCGCGCATGGACTTGCGCCAGCTGCGTCTTGAAAATCGGCAGACGCCCAAAGCCTATTTCAAAGGCTTGAACCACTTACTGAACGAACAGCAAGACCAAGCCATTGATGCGTTCATCGAGGCTGTGCAACATGACCCCGACACCTCTGAGTTGCACTTTGCCTTGGGCAACTTATTTCGCCGACGCGGTGAATATGAACGTGCCGTTCGCGTGCACCAACACCTGCTGTCACGCGGCGACTTGAACCAGGCAGATCACAACCGTGCCCAACACGCCTTGGCTTTGGACTACCTCAAAGCAGGCTTGCTAGACCGCGCCGAAGACGCGCTCAGCAAACTCGAAGGCACCGCGCACCAAGCACAAGCGCACTTAGCGCTGCTGAGCATTTACGAGCGTTCACGCGACTGGGCCAAGGCCTCCGTGGTCGCCAAGAAGTTGGGCGACAGTGGTCAAGGGAGCTTCCAAGCACGATTGGCTCACTACTTATGCGAAGAAGCCGAATGCTTGGATGTAACGCAGCACGCACAACATGTGATCGATTTGTTGAACCAAGCGATTGATGCGGCACCGCATGCCGCGCGTGCGCGCATGGCCTTGGCGAAGGCCCTCGAGCAAACTGGACACCCACAAGAGGCGTATGCAACGCTTGAGGCCTTGGCGACACAAGTGCCGTCCGCTCTGCCCTTGCTGGCACCTCGATTGGCCGCGTTAGCCCCCGCTCTGGGTCGCTCACAAAACGCCTTGACCTTGCTCGAAGCCAGCTACGCCAAAACCACATCGCTCGACGTGCTGAATGCCATCGTCGCCCTGCACAGCGCACAAGGTGATTCTGGCACCACCGATTGGTACGCGAAGCATTTGGAGCGCGAACCGTCGTTGGTTGCAGCCACGCAGTGGATTGCCAACGAAAAGTTTGAGCACGAACAATTCCACCCTCAAGTGCAACGCGCTTTGGAGCGTGCAGCAAAACCGCTGCAACGTTACCGCTGTGCCGCTTGCGGCTTTGAAGCCACCCAACATTTTTGGCAATGCCCGGGCTGCCAAGCCTGGGACAGCTACCCCGCTCGTCGCGTGGAGGAACTATGACCCTAAGCACCCCAGTCACCCAACAACAACTGAGCCAAGCCCACGTCTTGGTGGTCGGCGATGTGATGCTCGACCGCTACTGGTATGGCGCAGTTGATCGCATCAGTCCAGAAGCGCCAGTGCCTGTGGTACGCATCACCCGCGAAGAAAACCGCTTGGGCGGTTGCGCGAACGTGGCCTACAACGTGGTCAGCTTGGGTGCGAAAGCGTCCCTCTTGTCCGTGGTCGGCGATGATGAAGCCAGCCATTTACTGGAAGACTTGGTCGCCAAGACCGGCATCTCGCCACACCTCGGCCGTGATGCACAACTTAAAACCACCGTCAAGCTTCGTGTGATTGGCCGTCAGCAACAACTGTTGCGCGTCGACTTTGAGAACACCCCACAAACCGAAGTGCTGGCCTCGCAAACCGACCAGTTCATGAAGCTACTGCCCGCGCACAACGTGGTGCTGTTCTCTGACTACGGCAAAGGTGGATTGGCACATGTGTCTGAAATGATTGCCGCAGCCCGTGCCGCTGGCAAAGCTGTGCTGATTGACCCCAAAGGCAGCGACTATTCGCGCTACGCGGGCGCCACCTGCATCACGCCCAACCGGGCCGAGCTGGAACAAGTCATTGGCAAATGGAGCAACGAAGCTGAACTGAAGCAAAAGGCCCACGCCCTGCGCCAAACGCTCAAGCTCGAGGCCCTGCTCCTCACCCGCAGCGAGGAAGGCATGACCTTGTTTGATGCCGAGGGTGAATTAAATGTTTCAGCCCAAGCACGTGAAGTGTTTGATGTCACTGGCGCTGGCGACACCGTCATCGCCACCTTGGCCACCTTGGCCGCTGCGGGCCTGAGCCTGCGCGAAGCCATGCCCCTTGCCAACAAGGCAGGCGGCGTGGTCGTAGGTAAATTTGGCACCGCCACCGTTAGTTTTGAGGAATTATTTGCATGACCAAAATCGTCGTCACAGGCGCCGCCGGCTTTATCGGCAGCAACATCATCAAGGGCTTGAACGCTCGCGGTATCACCAACATCATCGCGGTCGATGACCTGACCGAAGGCGATAAGTTCCGCAACATCGCGGACCTGAAGATTGCCGACTATCTCGACAAAGACGTGTTCTACGAACTCTTCGCAGAAAACGCATTTGGCAAAGTGGAAGCCGTATTCCACGAAGGCGCTTGCAGCGACACGATGGAGAGTGACGGCAAGTACATGATGGACAACAACTACACGCTCTCGTGTGGTTTGTTCAACGCGTGCCAGCAGTCGGGTACACGTTTGCTGTACGCCTCGTCAGCCGCCACCTATGGCGGCAGCGACACCTTTGTCGAGTCGCCCGAGCACGAGCTGCCGCTGAACGTGTACGGATACTCCAAGCTCTTGTTTGACCAACGCATGCGCTTGGAGTGCAACAACAACTTCAAAAAGTTCAAGCGCCAAGTGGTGGGCTTTCGCTACTTCAACGTGTACGGTCCGCGCGAGCAGCACAAAGGCCGCATGGCCAGCGTGGCATTCCATCAGTTCCACCAATTCAACGCCGAAGGCAAAGTCAAGCTGTTTGGCGAATATGGTGGCTACGCCCAAGGGGCACAAATGCGCGACTTCGTGTTCATTGACGACGTGGTGGCCGTGAACCTCTGGTTCTTGGACAACCCAGACAAGTCTGGCATCTTCAACCTAGGCTCTGGCCGCGCTCAGCCTTTCAACGATGTGGCGTTGTCGGTCGTCAATTCAATGCGTGCCAAAAAAGGTGAAACTGCCCTTGACTTGGTCGGTGCAGCCAAAGCTGGCTTGATTGAGTACGTACCCTTCCCCGACGCACTGCGTGGCAAATACCAGTGCTACACACAAGCCGACTTGACAAACCTGCGCGCCATCGGCTGCGACCATCAGTTTGCCGATGTGCAAAGCGGTGTCACGCAATACATGGCGACCCTGAGCAAGTAAGTGCTTGAGTGATGAACCCCTTGCAAGCCGCCACCTTTGGTTGTTGCTCGGTGTTCCAAGTGGCTGGGCGTTGGGGCCGATGCCTCTTACTGATGGCCGTTTGCTCAATCCACGCTGTCTTTGCTTTTGACATCAACCAAGCCAGCGAAGCCGAACTCGACAGCCTCAAAGGAATGGGGCCTACCTTGAGCGCCAAGGTGTTGAAGGCGCGTGCGCAAGCGCCTTTTCAAACCTGGCAGGACCTGATGCAACGCGTCTCAGGCATGGGAACAGTGAAGGCAAAACAGTTTTCCGAACAAGGGCTGACCGTGCAAGGTCAGGCCTGGGTACGCAAGCCTTGATGGGTGTGCAGCAATGCCACCGCCTCCTCGCGCCAGTAGCTGGCGGCAGCCACAAAACCCTCCCACACGCAGCCGTTGCAACCACGCCCACAACAGGTCGTAGGCTCAGGGGGTGGCGCTCTCAAGCGCACGCCCTGCGCAGCCCCAAGCAGCTTCGCATAGGTAAACATCGCTTGGGCGCTAGGGGCATCGCACACCTGCAGTGCCAACAACAAATCGATAGACATGCCCCCGATCCTATCCTCCGCCGCGATGCATGTAGAGGTCAAAGCGACGCATGAAGGTGTAACGCTGCGCTTCATCCAACGCCTCAAATGCAAAACTCACATGCAAACAAGGGAGTGCCATCGAGGCGATGCGACGCAGAGCGCCGACAGACCAGTGGATGCGCAAGCCACCCAAAGTTTGCCCCTCTTGCTGAACCGTGACATGGACAGAATCACCTTCACGCTGCCAGCCATGTTCACCGATGGCGTCGGGCAGCCATCCCAGCCATTCGCGCTCGGTGCAGCCCATCTCGCGTGAAAAATAAGCGGCGTAGCTAGCTTGCATTCACCGTCGTGATTAACCGCCTGCGACGGGTGGCCAAATCGCCAACACATCGCCATCGGAGAGTGTCTTGGTGGCCCGATCCTCTGGCGCAATGTAGGTGCCGTTGAGCAGCACCAAATGCACCAGATTTTCAGGAATACCGAAGGGTTCGATGATTTGCGTGATCGTCACATCATCGGGAATCTCAAAGTTCATCACATTGCTGCGACGTGCGTCGGGGGGCAAGTAATCGGTGAGAGTGGCGAAGAGTTTGAAAGTAATGTCCATAGCCTAAGGTTAACGCATCAACGTCGACGCGTATCCGCAGCCCCTGTCCATGCACCCTGTCCTTGGGCGCAGGCCAAGTAAGCTTTCATCAGCTGGGTGGGATCGTTCTTCAATTTTTCTTTCCAAGGCCCTAAATGCACCTGGCCTTCAACCAAGCCTCGCATCACACCCACATGATCCGTCCACCCCACGCTGTTGCAACCCACGAGCACATCGTCCTTGAACTGCAAACTCAAATGACGGCCTTTGGCAGTGAGCGCGACCTGATCGCCACCAGGCACTCCTTGCCAGTTGCCAAAACTGGTTGAAATCAAGCCCAAGGTGTCGAGCACGTTAATTTGCGTCACCCCCTTGAGCGAGGCGGTTTGACCCACCATGTTCAAAGCCGCTATGCGTGCTTGCTCAGCCGCATTGGGTTGAATCGCACTGACGATGGTGGTGCCGCTGACTTTGTCAAACGCTTCTGCACAGTCGCCCGCTGCATAGATGCCGGCGATGCTGGTTTGCATGTGCTCATCGGTCAGCACTCCTTGCAAACACGTCACGCCAGAGGACTGAAGAAAGTCAATGCAAGGCTTCACACCCGTTGCACTGATCACCAAATCGGCGGGGAGTTTTTGACCCGTCGACAAACGCACCGTGACCGACTCATCTGTGGGCACAATGGCTTCCACCTTCGCTCCCGTGAAGACTTTCACGCCTTTGAGCTCACACCAATCACGAATCATGTTGCCCGCAACCGGCCCCATCATGCGCGGCACCATACGGTCCCCCATCTCGACCACTGACAGCGTCACACCACGCGAGGCCAAGGCCTCCATGATGATGCAACCGATAAAGCCTGCCCCCATTTGCACCACACGCGCCCCCGGCTTGGCGAGCACCATGATGGCGCGAGCATCTTCCAACGTCCAACAGGGATGAACTTGAGGACTGTCCAACCCAGGAATCGGTGGACGAACGGGGCGTGAGCCGGTGGCGATGAGCAGCTTGTCAAACTGCAACACCGAGCCATTGCTGAGTTGAATTGTCTTGGCTTGGCCATCCACCGACAGCGCGCGTGCATTCACTTGCGCCACATTCAAGCGAACAAAGTGGTTGGCACCTTTTCGCAAATAGGTACCATGCTCATCGATGTTGCCCATCAATAAGTACGGAATGGCCATGCGCGAATACGGCGACTCCACCTCATCACCGATGAGGGTGATGCGGTCGTTGGGCGCGTGTTGACGAATGGTTTCAGCAGCGATCACGCCAGCTGGGCCAGCACCAAGAATGACGTGATGATTCATAGCAGATACCTTCAGAGGCCAAGCCGTTTTTTAGTCTCAGAAGTCGGACGACCTTCGCTGTCCCAACCGCGCGCCTTGTAATACAAAGGCAACATGACGGGCAACATGCTGACCTTGCCTTTGGCGGGGCCCGTTTTAGCAGCCTCCGTCAACAAGCGCTTGGGCAAACTGTCATCCTTGGAGGTAAAGCCTGCGGCGTTGTTGAACTCGCGCTCCATATTCCAAATACGCTCACCAATTTTTTCGAGCTCTTCGGTGGTGTAGTCCTCGTTGCAAGCGGCTTGCATTTGGGGGGCTAAGTCAGCTAAACCCCAAGCAAACGTTGTGAAGATGCACAAGCCTGAAGAATCAAAAGCAGCAGTTGCGTCTTGGAATGCCTTGACCAACTCGGGTTTGCCTTCATGCTCCAAGGGATCTGTCTTGACTGGGATGCCCAGCACTTCCGAAGCAATGGTGTAGCCACGCAAGTGGCAAGCACCACGGTTCGACGTTGCATAAGCCAATCCAATGCCTTGAATCGCACGTCCGTCGTAGGCAGGGAACTCTTGACCTTTGACGCTCATGCTCAGCTCAGGATGGCCATACTTTGCGGTCAGACGTTTGGAACCTTGACCAATTTCGACGCCAAAGCCACGTCCATTCACGGTCTGTTCCGCAAAAAAAGCCAAGGCTTGCGCTGAACCAAACTTGGCATCGATGCCCAGTTGCTCTTGGGTCAACACACCCATCTCATACAACTCCATCACAGCACCCACCGTGGCACCGAAGCTGATGGGGTCAATACCTTCTTCGTTACACAGGAGGTTGGCGTACTGCAAGGCCTCCAAATCTTTCACGCCGTTGGCAGCGCCCAAAGCCCAAGCAGCTTCGTATTCCAAACCACCCGAGGCACCCCAATATTGAGGCTTGTTTTGCACCGTGAAGTGGGTCTCATCCATCTTACTGATCCGACCGCAGGCGATCGTGCAACCAAAGCAAGCTTGGTTGGTTACCAAATGTTTCTTGCCGTCCGTTGCACGCGGTGCGGCCATGGCTTCGGCGGAAATGTCTTTCGCACCTTCAAACTGCACATCGCGATGGTTGCGAGTCGGTAAACCACCGATTTCATTGATGACGTTCATCAACACCTGCGTGCCGTAAGCTGGCAAACCTTGGCCTGTGACAGCGTTGTCAGCCAAAATTTTCTTCTTCTCAGCAGTTACTTTCATGAAGGCCTTGGGGTCACGGACATTGCCAACACCCAAAGTGCCTCGCACGGCAATGGCTTTGAGGTTTTTACTGCCCATCACAGCACCCACACCTGAGCGTCCAGCGGCGCGGTGCAAGTCATTCACCACCGAGGCGTACAACACATGGTTCTCACCCGCTTTACCAATCGATGACACGCGGGTTAATGGGTCTTGCAAGGTCTTCTTCAGCTCGGCCTCGGTTTCCCAAACGCTCTTGCCCCACAAACCCGTGGCATCGCGCAATTCGACGTTGCCGTCGTTGATGTAGAGGTACACCGGTTTTGGTGACTTGCCTTCGCAGATCACCATATCCCAGCCGGCCATCTTCAGTTCAGCGCCGAAGTAACCACCCGAATTGGAGCAAGCAATAGCACCGGTCAAAGGGCCTTTGGTGATGACGGTGTAACGCCCCCCTGTCGACGCCATGGTGCCAGTCAGCGGGCCTGTTGCCCAAATGAGTTTGTTTTCTGGCGAAAGCGGATCCACTTTGGGATCGATTTCGGAGATGAGGTATTTGGACCCCAAGCCACGAGAACCAACGTAATCGCGGGCCCATTGCATATTGAGAGGCTCTGTTTTGATACTGCCTGTGGTCAGGTTAATGCGGAGGATTTTTCCAGCCCAAGTCATGATGTGTTCTCCTTGTGATGGATTAAGAGGCGGAGGGTTGGTTGCCGAGTTTGTCGGCCCACTGTTTCATCTTGTCGAGGCCCGTCCAATTGGCGTCCACAAAAGTAATGGCGCCAGTAGGGCAAGCCGATGCGCATGCTGGATCGCCACCGCACAAGTCGCACTTTTGGACTTTGCCAGTCTCTTGCACGTAGTTGATGGTGCCAAAAGGGCAAGCGATGGTGCACACCTTGCAACCGACGCAGGTGGATTCGTTCACCACCATGGCGCCAGTGACTTTGTCCTTGGTGATCGCCTCAACAGGACAGGCATGCAAGCACCACGCTTCGTCACACTGCGTGCAGGTGTACGGTACTTTTTTACCCGTCTCGTGAAAATCAAACACCTTGATGCGTGATTTGGCTGTGGCAAATATGCCGTAGTTCTCAAAAGAACAGGCCATCTCGCACTGCAGGCAGCCAGTACATTTATCAGGGTTAATGTGCAAGATTTTTTGCATCTGCATCTCCAGTGGCAACGGAATGAAAACCGGGTCAACCCGGGGCTATGAATCTATTTGCATAGGATTTTGAGAAGATTGCCGACAACAAAGCCCTAGGAATAACCCTTGTCTGATCAAGAGTATTCTCAACTTGAGACAAGTCAACGATTTTTAAATTCATTTTTCGTCAAAATCCAACCCATGGCACGCGTACTTTCTTCACAGCACAGGCTAAACAACATTGCGTTGGCTCGTCAGCAAGTGCTAGAGCACGGTGCAGATATCACGACCCCACTGGTTGACGATTGGATTCAGCGCTCATGGCGGCGCTGCATGTCATGGGGCCAACAACCCCAACACGGGGTCCATTTCGAAACAGTGAGCCAAGCCCATAGTCGAAGACTGCAGGAACAACACCAACCGTTGTTGCGTGCCGCACAAGCTGAACTCGACAGATTAAGCCGCGCCATATCTGGTACACGCTACTTTGCTTTGTTGACCAATGCACAAGGCGTGGTCATCGACACACGGGGTGCGATTGATGCGCATGACGCCCGCGCCACCAACCTTGCACGCATCGGCGTGAACCTGTCCGAGCAAAGCGTGGGCACCACCGCCATTGGCGCCGCATTGGCCGAGCATCGCCCCATCTGGTTGCATCGTGGCGAGCACTTCTTCAATGACAACAACGCCTACAGTTGTGCAGGCGCCCCCTTGTTCAGCCCGCAAGGCGACTGCATTGGCATGTTGGACTTGACTGGCATTGATGTGCCTGAAAGGCCTGAGTTAAAACACTTAGCGGCACAGTCGGCTCGCAGCATTGAGAATGCACTGATTCAGCAGCACGCTCCCGCACTGCTGCTGCACATCAACTGGGCGGGGCAACTTTTAGGCAACGACAACGATGGCTTGATTGGGCTTGATGCAGATGGTTTTGTCATTTGCGCGAACCGGCAAGCACGGCAGATCATGGGCTTATCTGCCCATGCACAACCGCACGCTGGGGATGTGTTTGCTTGTGCTTGGCAAAGCCTGTTTGACTTAACGCAGCAAACGCGCTGCTTGGAGTTGCCGTTATGGTCTGGTTTGCGCATTCAGGTGCAAACCGGACAAACCCATCACCCATTGGCTGTCACACCCACAACCCCTGCGCTCAAAGCCGCAGAAAGTGATTTGATACGTCGGGCGATGAAGCAAGCCCACGGCAACGTGACAGAAGCCGCACGGCACTTGGGCATCAGTCGCGCGACGCTTTACCGAAAAATCTCACACGCCAAACCTAGCCGCAAATAAGTTACGGGTTGGCATTTGGAAAGAACAATTGCTCGCCGCCAATCTTGTAAGCGCGGATGACGTTCTGCCCTACAGGTGAGACCACCCAATCCACAAACTTCTGTGCCAATTCGGTTTTGACGTGCGGGTGTTTGGCGGGGTTCACAACCATCACACCGTATTGGTTAAACAGGCGGTGATCGCCCTCCACCAATACTTGCAAATCTTGGCGATTCTTGAAATTCAACCATGTACCACGATCGGCCAAGGCATACGCGCCGGTGGATGAGGCAATATTCAAGGCGGGGCCCATGCCGCAGCCACAAGCTTTGTAGCCCGCGCCTTGGTCATCTAGACCCGCTTGTTTCCAATAGCGGAGCTCTGCGGCATGCGTGCCGCTCTTATCGCCGCGCGACACAAAGGGGGCCTGTGTACTCGCAATTTTTTGTAGCGCCAACACGATGTCTTTTCCTCGTACTTTGGCGGGGTCATTGACAGGCCCTACCAACACAAAGTCGTTGTACATAACGGGGTAGCGCTTCAAGCTAAATCCTTCGGCTACAAACTTTTCTTCCGCGGCTTGGTCATGCACAAACAACACGTCCGCATCACCTCGGCGGCCTGTGTCTAAGGCTTGACCGGTGCCCAAGGCCACCACCTTGATGTCGATGCCCGTGGCTTGCTTGAAGGCGGGCAACAGGTGCGCAAACAAGCCCGATTGCTCGGTCGAGGTGGTAGAGGCCATCACGATGCTCGGCGCTTGCGCCTGTGCAACGCTGCAACCCAAGGTCAAAACCGCGGCCAAGATACTGGCCCATGAGAACAAATGTGTACGACGTGTCATCCCAACTCTCCTTTAAGAAACAAATGGGCCTCGGGGTGGCTCTGATCCAACGGTTGGTTGAAAAACGCCGCCACCGGCAAGTCCGCCAAAATGCGGCCGCCCTCTAAATAAATCACGCGGGTGGCCAAGCGTTTGACTTGGCCTAAGTTGTGGCTGCTGAACAGCAGACTCACCCCGGAGGCAGCCACCCACTCGCTCAGCAAATGTTCCACCTCGCGTTTGGCGTTTGGATCAAGGCTAGAGGTCGGCTCATCCAGCAGTACCAAGTTTGGCTGTAACGCCCAAGCCCGCGCCAACGCCAAACGCTGCTGCTGTCCACCCGACAAGTTGCGCGCAGAGCGCGCGGCCAACTCTTGCAAACCGACACGCGCCAAGGCTTGCATGGCACGGACAGGCGCCTCACGCCACGACACGCCTTGCAGCCACAAGCCCCACATCACGAACCGCAGCACACTGGTGCGCAGCATGTGCGGGCGTTGAAACACCATGGCTTGATGCAGCTCAGGCGACTGGCATACCTGCCCACGCGACACCTTGAGCAAGCCATGCGCCACACGCAACAAAGTGCTTTTCCCGGAACCGTTGGCGCCCACCAAGGCCACTCGCTCGCCCGCATGCATTTGAAAACTCACAGCATCCAAAGCCAGATACGTGCCGAACAAAACCGACGCCTCTTTGACTTGCAGCACGACGCTCATACCAAGTCCCCTTGGGCAGCGACAACGACTGAACCATCGATGCGCTGGCGCCAGCGACGCAACACCGAGATGCACACATTCAGCAGCAGCACCACGGCCATCAGCACAAAGCCCAGTGCCAATGCCAAAGGCAAATCACCCTTGCTGGTTTCCAGCGCAATGGCCGTGGTCATGACACGGGTGAAACCTTCGATGTTGCCGCCCACCACCATGACCGCACCGACTTCAGAAATGGCGCGACCAAAGGCCGCAATCAAAACCGTTAACAGGGTGTAGCGTTCGTCCCACGCCAAAAGAACGCTGCGCAACCAGGGCTTCGCCCCTAACGATTGCAACTGCTCACCATGACCGCACTCGGCATCTTCCACGCATTGACGTGTCAGCGCCGTGACCACGGGCAACACCAGAACTGCTTGTGCCAGCACCATGGCTTTGAGGCTAAACAACCACCCCAATGCGCCCAAAGGTCCCGTGCGCGACAGCAGCAAATACACCAGCAAACCCACGACCACAGAAGGCAATGCCAACAAGGTGTTAAGCACCGTGAGCAGAACATCACGCCCAGCAAACCGAGCCACACCCAACCAAGCCCCCAAGACCACGCCAAGGCTGCAAGCAATGGCCGTGGCAAGCACACTGACCCACAGTGAACGCGCCACGATGGCCCACAACAAGGGGTCCAGTTGGGTCAGGAGCTGCAAAGCCGTTAGCGCGGTATCGGTCAACGTGGTCATAAAACAATCAAAAGTTCAGTTATCGTAGTTCTCTAGCTAAACCTCCACCATATGTTCTTCCGTGCATAGCGTTCAACTCCACTACACCCTCAACCATCGCGATGACGCGACCAGCGCGTCGAGCAAAGAAACCGCGTTACTGCGTCATCCGCTGATGGCGTTGCTACAAGCCGTGGATCAGCAGGGCTCAATCTCGGCGGCGGCCAGACAAATGGGTTTGTCCTATCGCCACGTCTGGGGTGAACTCAAACGCTGGGAAGACGTACTGGGTCATGAACTCATCGTGTGGGAAAAAGGCCAATCGGCGCGTCTGACCGACTTTGGCAACAAGCTCATGTGGGCGGAACGCCAAACACAGGCCCGCTTAGCCCCTCAGCTCGAAGCCCTGCGTGCAGACCTCGAGCGCACCTTTGCTGTGGCCTTTGACCCACAAGCCCACGTGCTCACCCTGTATGCCAGCCACGACGATGCCCTACCCCTCTTGCGCGAACACGCGGCTAGCGCAGGCCTGCATTTGGACACCCGCTTTTGCGGTAGCGTGGACGCCATTCGCGCACTCAATGAAGGGCGCTGTACCTTGGCAGGTTTTCACACACAAAACCACCCCGACAAAACCTCACACACGGCCAAGGCCTACCGTGATTTGCTAAAACCGGGTTTGCACAAAATCATTGGTTTTGCCACACGCACGCAGGGCCTTATCACGGCAGCAGGCAACCCCAAAAAACTCACCAATTTGATCGATGTGGCGCAGACCCAAGCCCGCTTTGTGCAGCGAAGCCCAGGCACGGGCACGCGGGTGTTGTTAGACGATTTGCTTGCTGCTCACCAACTCACCACACACGATTTGAATAATTGGCCAGACGAAGAGCCCTCGCACACTGCGCTGGCTGAAGCCATCGCATCTGGACGTTGCGATGTGGGTTTGGGCATTGAAAGTACGGCGCGCGCTCGCGGACTCGGCTTTGTGCCCTTGGTGCAAGAACAATATCACTTGGTCTGCCTGAAAGCCGCCCTCGACACACCTGCAACACAGGCCCTGCGCTCTGTGCTCCAAGATGTCACTTGGTCCCAGGTTCTCAACACCCTACCTGGGTACCAAGCAGCAGACAGCGGACAAGTGCAATCACTCAGCGCACAACTGCCTTGGTGGACCTTCAAACGCACGAAAACAACTGGTTAAAACCCTGTGGTCTTTGTGAACTAATTTCAATCTGCATGGCAAAACTTCAGTCAAAAATGGAATTGCAAACCGCTAGTCTTGGTACCATCACGGGTTGGCAAAAAATGGAGGCACTCTGTGTCAAAACTTCTTAAATTTGCATTAGGCGTTGACCGCATCAGTGAACAGTTTGGTCACGTTGCTGCGTTCAGTGTGCTGGCTGCGGCAATGATTTCAGCGGGTAACGCTTTTATTCGCTACGGACTCGATATCAGCTCAAACGGTTGGCTTGAAATTCAGTGGTACTTGTTTTCAGCAACCGTGATGCTGGGCGCCCCATTGGTACTCAAACTCAATGAGCATGTGCGCGTGGACTTGTTCTACGGCAAGCTCAAGGACAAGGCCCCTGTCTATGTGGACTTGTTCGGACTCGTGCTGTTCTTGCTACCCGTGATGGCCATGTTGGCGTGGTTGAGCTTTCCGCTGTTCCTCAAGATGTTCTTGACGAACGAAATGTCTAGCAACGCAGGTGGCCTGATCCGCTGGCCCGCCATGTTGCTACTCCCCTTGGGCTTTGCTTGGATGTTCCTGCAGGGTTTGAGCGAAATTATCAAGCGCGTGGCTTACTTGCAAGGCAAGTTTGAAATGGACACGCACTACGAAAAGCCAGTGCAATAAGGACTCATGATCATGCAAATGGAAAACTTCGCACCCATCATGTTCGCGGGCCTTGTGCTCACGATGCTGATTGGCTTCCCCGTCGCGTTCTCGCTGGCGTTTTTGGGCTTGGCATGTGGCTTCTTCGCCATCGCGATGGACTGGTTCCCCGCCAGCTTCATGTCCAACCTGCCGCTGAACGTGTTTGGCATCCTCAGCAACGACTTGCTGTTGGCCATCCCCTTCTTCACCTTCATGGGGGCCATTCTTGAAAAATGCGGCCTCGCAGAAGACATGCTCGACTCGATGGGCCAGTTGTTCGGCCCCGTCAAAGGCGGTTTGGGCTACTCGGTCATCATCGTGGGCTTCATCTTGGGGGCCATCACCGGCACCGTAGCCGGTCAAGTGATTGCCATGGCCATGATTTCGTTGCCCGTGATGATCCGCTACGGCTACAACATGCGATACGCCACCGGCGTGCTGGCGGCCTCTGGCACTATCACCCAATTGGTGCCACCGTCACTCGTGTTGGTGGTGATGGCTGACCAACTCGGTCGCTCCGTGGGCGATATGTACAAAGGCGCTTGGGGCCCCTCGATGCTGCAGGTTGCCATCTTTGCCCTGTACACCTTCGGCTTGAGCTTAGTCAAGCCTGACCATGTACCAGGCGTTCCCAAAGAAGCCCGCACCTTGAACGGTTGGGCGTTGTGGAGCAAATGCTTGCGCGGCATCATCCCTTCTGCATTCTTGATCTTCGCCGTACTCGGATCCATGGGCGGTTTGCCAGGCATTAACACCGCCATCGCAACCCCCACTGAGGCCGGCGCAATGGGTTGCGTGGGCGCGTTGTTCTTGGCAGCATTGCATAAACGCTTGGACAAAGACCTGATTTGGGAAGCCATGCACAGCACCATGCGCTTGACCGCGATGGTGGTGTTCATCCTGATCGGTTCACGTGTGTTCTCGATGGTGTTCCAAGGTGTCGATGGGGCCAAATGGGTCGAACATTTGCTGACCGGCTTGCCCGGAGGTCAAGTGGGCTTCTTGATTGTGGTGAACATCTTCATCTTCTTCTTGGCCTTCTTCCTCGACTTCTTTGAAATCGCCTTCATCATCTTGCCCATGCTCGGCCCAGTGGCAGAGAAAATGGGCATCGACATGGTGTGGTTCGGCGTGCTGCTGTGCGTGAACATGCAAACCAGCTTCATGCATCCACCCTTCGGTTTCGCGCTGTTTTACTTGCGCGGCATTGCCGACACCTTGTTCAAAGAAGGTCGGATATCAAAACCTGTCAAGTCCAACGACATCTACATGGGTGCCATTCCTTGGGTGATCATGCAGTTGATCTTGGTCGTGATCGTGATCTTTGTGCCCGAGACCGTGACCATGTTTTTGGACAAAGAAGAAACGGTCGACATCGATCAGGTGGTCATTGAAATGCCCACGGAGCAAGAAGTGCCCGAAGCAGAGCTCAAACTCGAAGGCGCCAAACCCTCCGCCGGCGAAAGCGCTGCCCAAGAGCAAAAACGCATGGAAGACTTGTTTAAGAAATAAGCCATCTCCACATGAGCCGCCCCTCCGGCCAGTCCGAGAGGGGCTTTTTCTTGTCAGTACTAACCTACTCAAACCATGACCACGCCAGAACCCACACTTCACGCATTAGGGCCTCAGCCTTTTGTATTTCTCCCCATCAAAGGCGGGGTCGAAGGGCCAGCTTTCTCTCGCGCGTTTCAGGCCATCACTTGGATCGCGCTGCTGGGCTCCGGATACTGGCTGCTCAACCTTTGGCAAGAAGGGAAATTTGGTGGCGACACGAGCCTTAACGGTTTGCGCAACGCCGGCTGGTTTGTCTTAGGCTGGGTTTTGCTCGCGTGGACGACCTGGCATGTGATGCGCAGCCGTGCGCGCATGGACGCACAGGGCATTCACCAGACTTGGATTTGGGACAAACACATGAACTACGACGAGCTCGCCTATGCCAAGCTCATTCGCATTCGTGGCTTGGAATGGTTCATGGCGCCCCGTTTTTATGTGCGCACCTTGATGGGTAAGTTTGCGGTGTTCTACGTCAGCGATCGCGCTGTCCAACAGCAGTGCGAGCGATTGAGCCAAGAACTCTCGGAATTTCGACAGTTCTAAACCACGCATTTCAGTCATAAAAAAACCGCGCCTGAGCGCGGTTTTTTATTTGCAAACGCAAAGGCTGGTTTACAGCTTTTGTTTTTGCATGAACTGATCAAACTTCGCTTCGGTGAACTGGAACCAAAGGTTCGAGTCCGCACGGAACTTAGCGTAATCAGCGTAGACCTTTTTCCAGTTGGGGTTCTTTTCCGAGATTTCCTCGTAGAACGCCATGGACTCTTTGAAGGCGGCAGCCATCACGTCTTTGGGGAACTCGCGCAACTTGGTGCCAGAGCCCACCAACTGCTTCAAAGCAGCCGGGTTACGTGCGTCGTACTTGGCTTGCATGTCAGAGTGCGCTTGTGCAGCAGCGGCTTCGACAATGGCTTTGTACTCAGGCGACAGGGCGTTGAAGGCTTTGTCGTTGATGAAGAAGTCCAACTGTGGGCCACCTTCCCAGAAACCTGGGTAGTAGTAGAAAGGCGCGACTTTACTGAAACCAAGCTTCAGATCATCGTAAGGGCCAATCCACTCGGCAGAGTCAATCGTGCCTTTTTCCAAAGCAGGATAAATGTCACCGCCAGGAATGTTTTGTGGCACAACGCCCAAACGTTCCAGCACTTTGCCACCGAAGCCGCCGATGCGGAACTTCAAGCCTTTGAGGTCAGCCAAAGATTTGATTTCTTTGCGGAACCAGCCACCCATTTGGGCACCCGTGTTGCCGCCTGGGAAGTTGATGATGTTGTACTTGGCGTAGAACTCGCGCATCAGCTTCAAGCCATTGCCTTCGTACATCCATGCAGTCATTTGACGGCTGTTCAAACCGAAAGGAATGGCGCAACCCAGAGCAAAGGTTTCGTCTTTACCAAAGAAGTAGTAAGGGGCTGTGTGCGCCATCTCAATGGAGCCTTGTTGCACACCGTCCACCACGCCGAATGCAGGCATGATTTCGCCAGCCGCGTGCACCGAAATTTCAAACTTACCGCCCGACATGGCTTTGACGGCCCGAGCGAATGTGTCAGCAGCACCGTGGATGGTGTCGAGCGACTTAGGGAAGCTCGAAGCCAAGCGCCAACGGATGTTTGCTTGCTGCGCATGAACTGCAGGGGCTGCACCAGCAGCCAAGATGCCTGCAATACCTGCATTTTTAATAACGGAACGACGGTCCATAAAAGACTCCCTTGAATTGTTAAAACAAATCCTGAAAGAGCGCACTTTTGACGGCACGAACCTTCAGCGATGGGGCATTGTATGCACCTGTCATAGGGGATTGATGCACGGGTTTTCCCCCTAAGAACTTGTGTTTCAAAATTCTTCAAACCGCGTGAAATTACTTCACAAATAAAATTAATTCAGAAATGTTACAAACCGCTTTTGAATGGCAGCTTGAATGCCCGCAGCATCCAAGCCTAACTCGGCCATCAGTTTGACGGGGTCACCATGCTCGGTAAACACATCGGCGACGCCCAACAGCAACACTGGTTTGGGCTGCTGTAAATCCTGCAACGCTTCGAGCACAGCCGAGCCAGCACCACCCATGATGGCGCCCTCCTCCACCGTGACCAACGCCTCGTGCGTGGCGGCGATTTGGGCTAAAAGTTCGGTGTCGAGTGGCTTAGCCCAACGCATGTTCACCACGGTGGCATTCAGTGCCTCGCCTGCTTGCAATGCGGGGTAAAGCAGCGTGCCAAACGCGAGGATGGCAATGCGCTTGCCTTGACGGCGCACTTCACCTTTGCCAAACGGCAAGGCGTGCAAGCCAGGCTGCACAGGCACTCCCGCACCTGCGCCACGCGGGTAGCGCACGGCCACGCAGTGGTCTTGTTGGTAAGCGGTGGTCAACAGCATCCTGCACTCGTTTTCGTCGGCGGGGCAAGCCACGCTGACGTTAGGAATGCAGCGCATGAACGGGATGTCATACAAGCCGGCGTGGGTCGCACCATCTGCACCGACGATGCCCGCGCGGTCTAGCGCCAACACCATGGGGAGCTTTTGCAAAGCCACGTCGTGAATCACTTGGTCATAGGCGCGCTGCAAAAAGGTGGAGTAAATCGCCACCACAGGCTTCACACCCTCACACGCCAAACCCGCCGCGAACGTCAGGGCGTGCTGCTCGGCGATGCCCACGTCGTGGTAACGCTCGGGGAATCGTTGATGGAACGCCACCATGCCAGAGCCCTCCCGCATGGCGGGCGTGATGCCCACCAACAACGGATCATGCTCGGCCATGTCGCACAGCCAATCACCAAACACTTGGGTGAACGTGGTTTTACTTGGTGTCGCAGCAGGCACCAAGCCCACCGCAGGGTCGAACTTGCCTGGGCCGTGGTACGCGACAGGATCAGCCTCAGCCAATTTGTAGCCCTGCCCTTTTTTGGTGACCACGTGCAAGAACTGCGGACCGTCCAGGTGTTTAATATTTTCCAGCGTCGGGATGAGTGACTCGAGGTCATGCCCATCAATTGGACCAATGTAGTTGAAGCCAAATTTCTCAAACAGCGTGGCGGGCACCACCATGCCTTTGGCGTGCTCTTCAAAGCGCTTGGCCAACTCGAACAGAGGCGGCGCGCCCTTCAGCACTTGCTTACCCACCTCTTTGGCCGTTGCGTAAAACTTGCCACTCATGAGTTGCGCCAAGTAGCGGTTGAGCGCGCCCACGGGAGGGCTGATGGACATATCGTTGTCGTTCAAGATGACCAGCAACTTCGCTGTAGAAACGCCACCATTGTTCAATGCTTCAAAGGCCATGCCAGCAGTCATCGCGCCGTCACCAATCACCGCGATCGCATGGCGTTGTTCACCTTTTTGTTGGGCGGCAATGGCCATGCCCAAGGCTGCTGAAATACTGGTGGACGAGTGGGCCGTACCAAACGCGTCGTACTCGCTCTCGTCACGGCGCGGGAAACCACTCAGGCCGTGGCGTTGGCGCAGCGTACTCATTTGGTCGCGACGACCCGTCAAAATTTTGTGGGGATAGGTTTGGTGGCCCACGTCCCACACGATGCGGTCATGCGGGGTGTTGAAGACGTAATGCAAGGCCACCGTCAATTCAACCGTGCCGAGGTTCGAGCTCAAGTGCCCGCCGGTTTTGGCCACGCTGTGCAAGAGGTATGAGCGCAGCTCGTCGGCAACCGCGGACAACTGATGGCGCGGGACTGCCCGCAGATCTGCAGGTGAATTGATGGTTTGCAACAAATTAGGCATGGCTGATGTGGCTCGATTTAGGTATTCCGATTCACCACCCGCTCAGCCAAAGCGGCCAAGGTGTGGGTGTGCGTCAAGCCGGTGCTGTGCAAGGCGTCTAAGGCCTCACGCAACAGCGATTGCGCATAAGACTTCGCTTCTTCCAAACCCAACAGCGATACATAGGTCGGTTTGTCGTTCGCAGCGTCTTTGCCTGCGGTTTTACCAAGCGTAGCTGAATCGGCAATGACATCCAAAATATCGTCCACCACTTGGAAGGCCAAGCCCAAAGCTTGACCATAGCGCTGCAAGCCACTCAAAGCTTGTGGTGTGGCGTCGCCGCAAGCGGCCCCCATCATCACGCTGCCTTCTAGCAACGCGCCGGTTTTCAGGTGGTGCATCTGGCGCAATTGGTCTTCGTTCAAAGCCATGCCCACACTGGCCAAGTCAATCGCTTGACCGCCGGCCATACCCGCATGGCCGGCAGAGGTGGCAAGCAAGCGGCACAACCGAGCCTGCACACCGCTAGGAATATCAGAGGCCTCGGGCGTGAGGAACTCAAACGCCAGCGCCTGCAAAGCATCGCCCGCAAGCAGTGCCTGAGCCTCGCCAAACTGCACATGCACGGTGGGCTTACCTCGGCGCAGCACGTCGTTGTCCATGCAGGGCATGTCATCGTGCACCAGCGAGTAGGCGTGGATCAATTCGACAGCACAGGCGGCTCGCAAAGCGGCATCGTCCAACGCAGCGTCTTTGGTTCCGTGGGCAACGGCTTCACGCGCGGCCAACACCAACAAGGGGCGCAAGCGCTTGCCCCCATCGAGCACGGCGTAACGCATGGCATCGCCCAAGCCGGCAGGGGCTGATGGGCTGATCCAGCTTGACAGGGCGTCTTCGACGACAGCCAACCAATGGTTGCTCCATTGGTCGAGCGCAAAGGGAGACATGGGCACGCTCACGAGGGTGTCCAAGATTTCAAGGCCCCGTTGTCGAGCACTTTGATTTGCTGCTCAACCGCATCCAATTGGGCGCGGCAGAAACTTAAAAGTTCAGCGCCGCGTTGATAGCCTGACAACAAATCAGCCAATGGCAACTGCCCCGACTCCATCTGTTGCACTAAGCCCTCGAGCTCTTTCAAAGCAGCCTCATAGCTGACGGGGGCAGTGTCTGCAGCATTACCGGTATTTTTGGCCTTAGGCATGGGGTACGAACATCCGTTTTTGAGATAGGTCAAGTAACCTGCCATTTTAAGGCGCACACGAGCCAATGTCCCCCCCCTTGGGTACAATGGGCCTTCTTCAATCGATCTTCAGGCCGATTTATTTTTGTTCACTTATCTCCCTGTGGGGAGTCTTTAGGTCAGGTCACCCATGTCTGATTTAAGTCTTCGACTGCAGCAGGCGCATAGCCAACTACCAGTTACCAGTTACTTTGACGAGGCGCTATTTCAGCGCGAACTGGAGACCATCTTTCAGCTCGGCCCCCGCTACGTGGGTCATCAGCTGGCCGTACCCAACGTCGGCGACTACTACGCTTTGCCGCATGAAGGCGAAGGGCGTGCGCTTGTGCGCTCGGACAAGGGCGTAGAACTGATCTCTAACGTGTGCCGCCATCGCCAAGCGGTGATGCTCAAAGGCCGCGGCTCTTTGCAAAACCAAGCCCCAGGATCAGCCAGCGGCAACATCGTGTGCCCTTTGCACCGCTGGACCTATGCCCCCACAGGCAAGTTGCTAGGCGCGCCCCATTTCTCGCACGACCCGTGCCTGAACCTCAACAACTACAAGCTGCGGGAGTGGAATGGACTGCTGTTTGAAGACAACGGTGTGGACATCGAAGCCGACTTGGCCAACATGGGCCCACGCGCAGCCTTGGACTTCAATGGTTTTGCCCTTGACCGCGTGGAGCTGCATGAGTGCAACTACAACTGGAAAACCTTCATTGAGGTCTATCTCGAGGACTACCACGTGGGCCCCTTCCACCCGGGCCTGGGCCAGTTCGTCACGTGCGATGACCTGAGCTGGGAGTTCAAAGACAACTACTCGGTGCAAACCGTAGGTGTGTCGGAAGGCTTTGGCAAACCGGGCTCGCCCACCTACCAAACGTGGCACGACATGCTGCTCAAGTACCGCAACGGCGAGCTGCCCGAACGCGGAGCCATTTGGCTCACCTACTACCCACACATCATGGTGGAGTGGTACCCGCATGTGCTGACCGTGTCTACCCTGCACCCGATCAGCCCCACCAAGACGCTAAATATGGTGGAGTTCTACTACCCAGAAGAAATCGTCGCCTTCGAGCGTGAATTCGTTGAAGCGCAGCAAGCCGCCTACATGGAAACCTGCATCGAGGACGACGAAATCGCCGAGCGCATGGACGCAGGCCGCAAGGCCCTGATGCAACGTGGTGACAACGAAGTTGGCCCCTACCAAAGCCCCATGGAAGACGGCATGCAGCACTTCCATGAGTGGTACCGCGGCAAACTCAACTTTTAAAGCCGCACCATGCAAGCCCTGTGGATGCTGCTAGGTGCAGCCTTTTTTGCCACCATGGGGGTTTGCGTTAAATTTGGTTCAGAGCACTTCAACCCGGCCGAGTTGGTGTTCTACCGCGGCATCGTCGGCATGGTGTTTTTAGCCGTCATTGCACGGCAAAAAAAGGTCTCGCTACGCACACAGTACCCCGGCATGCACATCTGGCGTTCAACCATCGGCGTGCTGTCGCTCAGTGCTTGGTTCTACGCCATTGCCAACCTGCCCCTGGCCACGGCCATGACGCTCAACTACATGAGCGGCGTGTGGGTCGCCGCCTTCTTGGTCGGCGGTGCGCTGATCAACTGGAACCCGCAAGAGGGCGGCAGCAGCCCTTGGTCGCAGGGGCCGCTCGCCTTGAGCGTGATTGCCGGATTTGCAGGCGTGGTGATGATGCTGCGACCCACCGTCGAACAAAACCAAATCTTTGCCGGCCTGATTGGGTTGATGTCTGGCTTTGCCGCCGCCTTTGCCTACATGCAAGTGATGGCGTTGGGCCGCATCGGCGAGCCAGAAACGCGCACCGTGTTTTACTTTGCCATTGGCACCACCTTGGCGGGGCTGGTCGGCATGGGCTTTGCGGGGGTATCTGAGTGGGACTGGCACCACGCCGTGTGGCTGCTGCCCGTGGGCGTCTTTGCCTCGCTGGGCCAGCTTTGCATGACGCGCGCGTACAGCAAAGGTGCCACTTTGGTGGTGGCCAACTTGCAATACTCTGGCATTGTGTTTGCCGCACTCTATAGCCTGCTGCTGTTTGGTGATGACATCCCCCTCATAGGCTGGGCTGGCATGGCCCTCATCGTGGCCAGCGGCATGGCGGCCACCTTGCTGCGCGCACGTGCAGCACCTAACGCACCCGCCGAAGATCATTGAAGGAAGCCCATGTACACCACACTCATCAGCAGCGCCCAACTCAAAACCTTGCAAACCAGCGGCACACCACTGCGGGTGTTTGATTGCACCTTTGATTTGATGAACCCGCCTGCGGGGCACATGCAATACGCCGAGCAACACATCACAGGTGCGCTGCATGCCGACCTCGACCAAGACTTGGCCACACACGACGCCGCCAAACGCGAGAACGGGGGCCGCCACCCCCTGCCCAAGCGCGAGGTATTCGCCGCTTGGCTGCAAAGTGTGGGGATGACCCCCGACACACAAGTGGTGGTCTACGATCGCAACGGCATGAACTACTGCGGCCGTTTGTGGTGGATGCTCAAGTGGTGCGGCCATGATGCGGTGGCAGTACTCGATGGCGGCTTGCAAGCGTGGACCGCTGCGGGTGGCGCTGTCACCTCTGGCGAAGAAACGGCTGGCGTGGCAGGCCACTTCACGCTGCGCGAACCTCTGGTGACATTGGTCAACACAGCCACCGTGGCGGCGCATTTGGGCGATGGCAAGCAAAACCTCATCGACGCACGCGGCGCACCGCGCTACCGTGGTGAGGTCGAACCACTTGACCCCGTGGCGGGCCACATCCCAGGT
>CAIODK010000309.1 GCA_903856995.1 uncultured Burkholderiales bacterium | reverse complement strand
GCCGCCCCGTGATGGTCACGCGCAACGACTACGCGCTAGAGCTGATGAACGGCGACATTGGCCTGTGCCTACCCGGCCCCGAGGGCGTGCTGCGCGTGGCCTTCCCCGCCGCAGACGCTGGCGTGCGTTGGGTCATGCCCTCGCGCCTAGACAGTGTGGAAACCGTGTTTGCCATGACGGTGCACAAATCGCAGGGCTCGGAGTTTGCGCATGTGTTGCTGGTCATCCCCGCACAAGAGTCACCCGTGCTCACACGCGAGCTGGTGTACACCGGCCTCACCCGTGCACGCCAGCGCCTGACGCTGTGGGCACCGCAACTGGGTGTGCTGTGGAATGGGTGTGCGCGACGTGTGTTGCGCAGTGGTGGATTGGGAAATTAAGTTGTTCACAATAGAGGCATGCCTATGAATCAATACCTCGCCCAACTCGAACAGTTGGCTGTGCCACTGGCCATTGCGGCCGTGATTTTTGTGTTCTCACTCATCAGCTTCGGCGTGTGGGCTTCGCGCATTCGCCAAGTGCGCGCTGAGGTGGTGGCGCTGGACGCCCGCCTAGGTGCTAGCCAAGGCAGCAGCCGCGAAGCGCTGGCTTTGGCCGGGACCAAAACCACCGACAACGAGCTGAAGTTTTTGTTGCGCGAGACCGAGGCTGGCTTGATTGACCTGCCCACGCAACACGGCGTGAGCCAGGGGCCACGCAGCAGTTACAGCTTTAGAAGCCACGCCGACACGTGGACCGTGCGCAGCGTGTTGGGCGGCCGCATGAACTTGGCCTTGTTCGAGACCATGCCCAATTTGCTGATTGGCTTTGGCTTGATGTGCACCTTCATCTTCTTGGCCGTGGCTTTGCAGCAAGCGGGCTTGGCGCTCAATGCGCTCGATGTGTCTGCGCGCCAGCAAGACCAGGCGTTGCAGTCGCTCATTGCTACCGCGGGTGGCAAGTTCATCACCTCTATTGCGGGCTTGTTGTGTTCGCTGGTGTGGAACTGGCGTGCCAAAGTAGCGCTTGAAAACTTGCAGGCCAGCATCGACACCTTGTGCCACACACTGCGCGCCAAAGTGCCCGACAACGCCGCCGAAGCCAGCGTGCGCATGCAGCTGGCGTTATTCCAAGACATCTTGGACGAGAACCGTTCACAGGTGAGCCAACTGCGCCGCTTCGAGGGCGACTTTGCCAACGCGATTGGCGACGCCCTGTCGCGCAATATGCAGCCTGCGTTTGACAAGCTGGGCACCTTGGCCGACACCATTCAGGCATCAAGCCAAAGCTTTGGCAGCGCAGGCAGCCAAGCGGCGGGCGAGCTGAGCAAAGCGGGCGCGGCCATGACGCAAGGCATTGAAACCGGCCTCGCGTCGTTCAGCGATGCCGTCAGCATGTTGGCGCAAACCATTCAAACCACACGCGCCACCGTGACCGACCTAGACGCCGCCCTTGGCCGCGCTGCCACCGCAGGCAACCAAGGCACGCAGCAGATGGAAACCTTGCTCAGCAGTTTTGGCCAAACCATTGCCAGCGTGCAAGGCGCGATGTCAGGCTTGCAAGGCACGGTCGAGAAGATTGACCAGATGGCGGACAAGTTCAAAGACAGCGCCAACTCGATTGAAAGCTCGGTCAACCTGCAACGTGCTGCGGCCAACGACTTTAAAGAAGCTTTGGTACCCATGAACCAAGCCCTCGGCCAAACGGTCGAGACGCTCAAAACCAGCGCCGTGTCTGCCGAAGAAGCGCTGGGCCATGTGCGCTCGCATTTGCAAGACGCGCAAAAAGCACTCACCGGCACGGTGGATGCCCTGACCAAAGGTGTGTCGGGCTACAGCACACAAATTGCAGACCTGCACACCAAGATGGACCAACACTTGGCCAGCGCGGTGAACCAGCTGAGTGGCAGCATCACCAACCT
>CAIODK010000308.1 GCA_903856995.1 uncultured Burkholderiales bacterium | reverse complement strand
CTGCGGCGGGTGAAGCCACGCACGCTGCACTTACCTTGACGTATTTAGAAGGCGGCCACGGTGAAGGATGCAATAACGAAGATGACGCGTTCACACTGTCCCGTCGCCGTGCACACCACCTGACCTTCTACGGTTTCATGCTCTGCTTTGCCGCAACCAGTTTGGCCACGCTGTACCACTACGCGTTTGGTTGGGTCGCGCCATATGACCTTCCCAGCTTACCCAAAATCTTGGGGGCGGTCGGCGGCGTTAGCTTGTTGCTAGGAACGGCTGGTTTGTTTAAGCTCAACCTTCAACGCCATCCGCTGCACGGGGATGCCGCACAAAAACCCATGGATTTGGGTTTTATTGCCCTGCTGTTTTTCACCAGCCTCAGCGGCCTCGTGCTGTGGCTGGGCAGAGACAGCATGGCCTTGCCAGCTTTGCTGGCGATTCACTTAGGCGTCGTGATGGCGTTATTTGTCACGCTGCCCTATGGCAAGTTTGCACACGGTATTTTTAGAACAGCTGCTTTGCTGCGGTTTGCGGTAGAAAAAAGACAACCCAACCAACTTGGTTTGGGCGGCGAATAATTTAAAAAGGACCCCCATGACAAAACGTAACTTCCTCAGCACCTGCGCGGTACTGGCTCTGGGCATATCTGGCATCTCGGGCATGACGGCACATGCGCAAGAGTTCCCACCCAAGAAAACGATCACCATGGTTGTGGGGTTTGCCGCAGGTGGCGCGGCTGACACAGCCGCACGCATCATCGCAAGAAAGCTCGGCGACAACATCGGGGCATCGGTCGTGATTGACAACCGAGGGGGCGCGGGCGGCAACATTGCGCACCAGTTTGCGGCCAATGGGCCCACCGACGGCAGCACCATTTTGTTTGGATCGGTGGGGCCACTCACCATTGCCCCACACATGATGAAGTTGCCGTATGACCCAGTCAAAGATCTGTCCCCGATCACCATGGGCGTGAACTTTCCCAACGTTTTGGTGGTGAATGCAGGCACAGGCATCAAAACCTTTGCAGAGTACATCGCCTATGCCAAAAAGAACCCCAACAAGCTCGACTACGCCTCCACGGGACCCGGCTCGGCCTCCCACCTCGCGGGTGAATTACTGGATGACATGGCAGGCATAGACACCGTGCATGTCCCTTACAAGGGAGGCGCCCCCGCGTTGCAAGACTTGTTAGGGGGACGTGTCGCGGCTTACTTCTCGACTTACTCCACGTCACAGGCCTACATCGACAACGGCAAGCTCATCCCGTTGGCCAGCACAGGTTCGCAGCGACTCAAATCGTTGCCAAAAATCCCAACCATTGCCGAGTCAGGCTACCCAGGCTTCAGCGCCACCAACTGGTACGCCTTTGTGGCGTCATCCAAAGTGCCTGCCGCGACCTTAGACCGCTGGAATACAGAGCTCGTCAAAGTACTGAAGTCACCCGATGTGGTGGATCAGCTCAACAACCACGGACTCACGCCGATGCCCGGCACACGCGACGAACTGGCCAAGTACATCGCCAAAGAATCGGCGACGTGGGGCCGTGTGATTCGTGAACGAAAAATCACTGGCGAATAAAAACATATCCACGGACACAACACATGACCTTCCTGCCCCACATCACGCGTCGACTGTTACTGGTTGGCCTCGGTTTATTTTTAGCGGCATCCCAAGTGGCGCAAGCCGCAGAGATTCGCGTCATCACCTCTGGTGCGTTCACCGAAGCCTACAAACAACTCATCCCCGAGTTTGAGAAACAAACTGGCCACAAAGTCATCAGCTCGTTTGGGGCATCGGTCGGCAATGCACCTGACGCCATTCCAACTCGGCTTTCGCGCGGTGAGAAATTTGATTTGGTCATCTTGTCCGATGGCGGCTTAGAAGCTTTGATCAAGAACGGCAACGTCATCAAAGGCAGTCGCGTGGACTTGGTGCGTTCGCAAATTGGCGCGGCCGTTCGCAAAGGCACACCTAAACCTGACATCAGTTCCGTCGAAGCGTTGAAGCAAACTTTGCTCAATGCCAAATCCATTGCCTACTCGGCCAGTGCCAGTGGTACCTATTTATCAACCGAGCTGTTCCCCAAACTTGGAGTGGCAGAACAACTCAAAGACACTGCCAAGAAAATCATGAGCGAGCGTGTTGGTGCGGTTGTGGCCCGTGGTGATGCAGAGTTGGGTTTCCAACAGGTGAGTGAGTTGATTTACTTTAAGGAGCTGGACTTCATTGGCACGTTGCCTGAGTCCGTGCAACAAACCATCTTCTTCTCTGCAGGTCTGGTGGAGGGTTCAAACGAGCAGGACACAGCCAAGCAACTGATCCGTTTTTTCCAATCCCCTGAAGTAGCTGACACGATTCGTCAAACAGGCGTTGACCCTGTGACAGTCGCCCGATAATGAAGGCATGACCGCACTGCCACACACATTGACCTCCCTTGCCCCTCTCAAAGGGGTACGTGTTCTCACCCTTGCACTCAACCTACCCGGCCCTGCCGCAGTGATGCGTCTACAAGCCATGGGAGCCAAGTGCACCAAACTCGAACCCATCGCACCAGCAGGTCTCCCTACAGCAGACCCTATGGGTATTTACAAACCAGCGGCGTATGACGTGATGCACGCGGGTCTCAACGTGTTGCAGGCTGATTTGAAATCAGAGCGCGGGCAAGCCGCTTTGCACAAGCAACTGTCACGGACCGATGTGCTCATCACGTCCTTCCGCCCCTCCGCTTTGCTAAAACTCGGTTTGGCTTGGAAAGATCTGCACAAACGATACCCCGCGCTATGCTTGGTGAGCATTGTGGGGGCCCCAAGTGAGCGTGCCGAGGAAGCGGGGCATGACCTAACCTATCAAGCCGAGAGCGGCTTGTTGAACGGTTTAGACATGCCTGCGAGCTTGTATGCAGACATGGGTGGTTCTTTATTCGCGACTGAGGCTGTGTTGCAGACTTTGCTCTTGCGCCAACGTCCTGGCCGTAGCTTTGGCAAAGGCCTCTTTCAAGAAGTGGCGTTGAGCGAATCTTCTGCTTACCTCGCCTTGCCGCGCACGTGGGGTTTGACGATGCCCAACGGTGACGTGGGCGGGGCACATGCCGGCTATAAGATCTATCCCTGTAAGAACGGACGTGTGGCGGTTGCTGCATTGGAGCCCCACTTTGCAGCCCGTCTTTGCGAAGCAGCCGGTTTACCCAAACAAGCCGTGCAGCACATGCAAAAAAGAAGCACGCACGAGGGCATTGCATCCTTCTTCGCATCACAAACACGGCAACAACTCGACAAATTAGCGAGCCGCCAAGACATCCCCCTACATACCCTACCGCGCTAACGATCAGCGTAAGTGGCGCAAGGGATGAACGGCGTCAGGCCAAGGGCTATCAAAAAATGGCAACACCATCTCAGGCGTGACATCGGATAGGGATGCGGGTTGCCACTTCGGTTGCTGATCTTTGTCGACCGCCAACGCACGAATGCCCTCCACGGTTTCGCTCTGCACACCTCTTCGTGCCAGATGGTCGGTTTGAAAACAATGGCGCACCATGTCGCGCTCCATGCGCAGGTCTTGTGCCAGAGTCATGCCACGACCGCGACGAATTTGCTCTAACGTGACGTGCAACATCAAAGGCGATTGTTGTTGCAAGGCTTTGCGTGTTTGCACCGACCATTCATCCGGGCCTTGTAGGGCCCGCGCGATCTCTGCCACGCCAGCTAATCCAAACACGGCATCCATCGGTGCGGAGCGCCATGACGGCTCAACCGCCAAGGCTTGCTGAGTCGTGACTTGGCTTTGCTCACGCAACCATGCCACCACCGCCTCGCCACTCGACCAAGTGCGGTGTCGCAAAACGTCCCACCAAGCTGGTAATAAGGAAGCTGCCACACACACATCGGCCAAGCCTGCGTGCAGTGATTCGCCGCCACGCATCACATGACCTGTCAATGCCAAGTACTCGCCCAGGTGACCAGGGCAACGGCTTAAAAAGTAGCCGCCACCCACATCGGGAAACAAGCCAATGTGCGTCTCCGGCATGGCCATCTTGGTACGTTCAGTCACGACACGTAGCGCCGCGCCCTGACTCAAGCCCATGCCACCGCCCATCACAATGCCGTCCATCAACGCGATGTAAGGCTTGTTGTAACAGTGGATCAGGTGATTGAGACCGTACTCCTCGGTGAAGAAGTCTTCCAAGGTGGCATCGCCACAGAGCGCTGCTTGATGGAAGTAGCGGATGTCACCGCCGGCACAAAAAGCGCCAAACGGACCTTCTTTGTTGCTGCCACGTACCACCACGGCATACACATTGGGATCAATTTGCCATTGCTGCAGAACGCGGGTAAGTTCACGCACCATGGCCAGTGACAAGGCGTTCAATGCCTTGGGGCGGTTGAGCGTGATCAGGCCCAAGTGGCCCACTTGCTCGGAATGAACATCCGTGCTGTCTTGTGTCATTGCGACGCTCCTGTGATG
>CAIODK010000307.1 GCA_903856995.1 uncultured Burkholderiales bacterium | reverse complement strand
ACCGAGTACGTCAACAGCATCATCGACGCGGTGAAGTGGCTGGGCTTTGACTGGAACGGTAGCAAAGATGCCGCGGCCTACCAAGCCAGCGACTACTTCGGCTTCATGTACCGCGCTGCCGAGGCGCTGATCGAAGCCGGACACGCCTATGTGGACGAGCAAACGCCAGAAGAAATGCGCGTTAACCGTGGCGATTTTTCTAAGCCCGGTGTGAACAGCCCTTTCCGTTCACGCACACCCGCTGAAAACCTTGCACGCTTTCGCGAAATGCGCGACGGAAAACTGGCCGATGGTGCAGCTGTGCTGCGCGCCAAGATTGACATGGCCTCGCCCAACATCAACCTGCGCGACCCCGCCATCTACCGCATCCGCCGCGCCACGCATCACCGCACGGGCGACACCTGGTGCATCTACCCGATGTACACCTTTGCCCACCCCATCGAAGACGCGCTGGAACAAATCACCCACAGCATTTGCACATTGGAGTTTGAAGACCAACGCCCTTTCTACGACTGGTTGATGGACCGCTTGTGCGAATGCGGCCTGCTGGCTGCGCCTGCGCCCAAGCAATACGAGTTCTCGCGGCTCAACCTCACCTACGTCATCACCAGCAAACGCAAACTAGCGCAACTGGTGAACGAGGGCAAGGTGAACGGATGGGACGACCCACGCATGCCCACCATCGTCGGCCTGCGCCGCCGTGGCTACACGCCCGAGAGCCTGCAGCTGTTTGCCGAACGCATTGGCGTAACCAAGAGCGACAGCTGGATTGACTACAGCACCTGAGAGGGTTGCCTGCGCGAAACGCTTGAGAACACAGCGCACCGCGCCATGGCCGTGCTGGACCCCGTCAAACTCGTGCTTACCAACTGGGATGAAGTGATGGGTACAGGCCACCTAGAGCCCTGCACACAAGCTGCGCTGCCTCACGCCGACGAAGGGGCGGAAGTGCCCACACGCCATTTCAAAATTGGCAAAGAAGTGTGGATTGAGCGTGATGACTTTTCAGAGGAGCCGCCCAAGGGCTACAAACGCCTCTACCCTGGCAACAAAGTGCGCCTCAAAGGCGGCTACGTCATCGAGTGCACAGGCTGCACGAAAGACGCTGCAGGCGTGATTACGGAAGTGCAAGCAAACGTCATCCCCGACACCAAGAGCGGCACCCCCGGCAGCGCCACCGTCAAGGCTAGTGCAGCCATCACGTGGGTGGGCGTGAACGACGGCCTGCAAGCCGAAGTGCGCCTGTATGACCGCCTGTTCACCGACGCACAACCCGACGCAGGCGGCAAGGACTTTCTAGCCGCCCTCAACCCCGACAGCCTGAACGTGGTGACCGCTTATGTAGAGCCATCACTGGCCCACGTGCCCGCCAGCACACACTTCCAGTTTGAACGCCACGGCTACTTTGTGAGCGACCGCATGGACCATGCGGAGGGTAAGTTGGTGTTTAACAAGATCACGGGACTGAAGGACACTTGGGCGAAATAATCGTCTAAAAGTTGTCCCTTGCCTCTGTGCATGAAGCTGTGGACAACACCTTGGATATCCCGCCAAACCTTTATTTCATGCGGCTTGGCATACCGCGCCTTTTAAACAGGCAATGAAGCACCCCCGAGTCATATCAGTCACCCAATAGCCCCAAGCCAGCATACAACTACTGGCTTGGCTATGCTCTCCGCCGTAAAGGAACTTATTCAATGTCAACTCTTCTCGACAAATTGCAATGGCGCTACGCCGCTAAAAAAATGGACGCTTCCAGAGTGGTGCCTCAAGACAAAGTCGAGCGCATCATCGAAGCGGCGCGCTTAGCGCCTACATCGAGTGGCTTGCAGCCGTTTGAAATTGTGTTGGTCACCAACCCAGAGGTGCGTGCCAAGATTCAAGCCAGCTCACACGGTCAAGCGCAGATCACGGAAGGCTCACACCTGTTGGTGTTTGCGGCGTGGGACACCTACACGGCGGATCGGATCAACATGATGTTTGACTTGACCAACGCCCAGCGCGGTGGCACCAACGAAGGATGGGAAAACTACCGCCAAATGTTGTTGACCAACTATCCCGCTCGCGATGCCAGCGTCAATTTTGAACACGCCGCACGCCAAGCCTACATTGGCATGGGCGCAGCCTTGATCGCTGCAGCGTTTGAAGAAGTGGACAGCACACCGATGGAAGGTTTCGACCCCGCAGCCGTGGACGAAATTTTGAACTTGCACGCACGCGGCCTACGCAGCGTGGCCATCATGCCTTTGGGCTACCGCTTGGCGGAGCAAGACTGGCTCGCGCCACTGAAGAAAGTGCGCCGCCCACGCGAGCAGTTCGTCACCGAAGTGAAGTAATTACTTCTTTTCGACGGGATTGGCCGTCAACAACTGGGCTGAGTAAGCGCGCATAAACTCCCGCGCTTTTTCGGGTCGGGTGTTGAGCCACGCGTCATACGCGCCCTCACCCAAGATGACAGGCATGCGTTTTTCGTTACCGTTTTGTTGGTAGCGGTTCAGTAGCGCATGGCTGTTGGCGTTGACGGTGAGCAACGTGAAGCTGATGATTTCTGCGCCGTCTTTGGCCCAGCGCTCCCACAAACCCGCGACGCCCATGGGCTTGCCGTCCACACGGGTGATGCGCGTGGGCACGGCTTTGCCGCTGCGCCAGTCGTCTTCAAAAAATGCCATCATGGGCACGATGCAGCGTTGGCCTGCCAGCCACGTATCTCTGAAGTTGTTGGAGGTGGTGACGGTTTCCGAGCGCGCATTGATCATCTTGGTGGAACGCAGCTTGGCGTCGGACGCCGACTTGACCCATGTGGGCACAAAGCCAAACTGGCCAACCCCCAACTCGCGCACAGGGACGTCGCCCTCGGTCGCCACGGATGCGTTGCGGACAAACACGCCTAGCTTGCGCGGCCACAGGTCGCGCTCAAAGGTGATTGCAGGGGCTGCCACATCAAAGGCATCGGGATACATCGCGGCGTTTTGCACGCTTTCAAAATGGGCAGTCATGCACCCATGCTAGCAGTGCGATACGCTCTACCCCCATGCTGATCCGTTTTAACAAGCCGTACGGCGTTTTGAGCCAGTTCACGCCCGAGGGGCGGTGGCGCGGCCTGAAAGATTTCATCACCCTGCCCGGCGTTTACGTGGCGGGCCGCTTGGACGCGGACAGCGAAGGCCTTTTGCTACTCACCGACGACGGTCAGTTGCAAGCCCGCATTGCTGACCCACGTTTCAAGATGGAAAAGACCTACCTGGCGCAAGTTGAAGGCGTGGCCGATGAGGCCGCACTACAGGCGTTGTGCCAAGGCGTGATACTTAACGACGGCTTGACGCTCCCCGCCCGCGCCCGCACCGTCGAGCCGCCCGCCCACTTGTGGAAGCGTGACCCGCCGATTCGCGAGCGCCAAGCCAAACCCACCTCATGGATAGAGCTAACCATCCGAGAAGGCCGTAACCGCCAAGTACGCCGCATGACCGCCGCAGTGGGGCTGCCTACGTTGCGCCTGATACGCACAAACATCGGTCCTTACAGCGTGATGGATGTGCCGTTAGGAACTTGGCAAGAGACTGAATTAACATGACCCCATCTCGCATCGAGATGATTACAAAGAAGGTGATATGGCCAAAGGCGAACAACACAGTAAAAAAATGACGAAAAAGCCTAAAAAGGACACGTCACCCCCAAAGACCTCCGTTTCGGACCGTCCCAACCCACCCACGACATTCGTCGCACCACGCGGCAAAATCAAGCCTAAGTAATGCCTGCCACGGCCCTCGCCACGCTTCGCATCTCACTGGCGACTTTACGCAGCGATCCCACCACAGATCGAACGTTTGTCCAAACGGCGCGCTCGCAAGAGGCTTTGTTCAAAGCCTTGCCGCCTCAGTTTGAAGAAGTATGGCTGGGGCTGGTGGACAGACTTGAGTCCAGCGCTTTGTTTAATGAAGAAAGCTGCTCATTCAGCCAAACCGACTTGCTCGACAACCTCGACGTAGTGCTAGAGAAAGCCGCACAGAGACTCAAAGCAAAATCCTTAAAATGAGCTAAAAAACATTAAATTCATTTAAAATTAAGCTAATTTATCGTATTAAGCTGCAGTAGGAGTATTATCTAGTCAAGGGTTTTACCTGTTTCCTCCCTCTATGCGCCTTCGTTTAATGAATTTTCTGATCAATCTCGATCAGAAAATTGACAAACTCAAAGGAGAGACCCATGAGCAAACACAGTCATCACGAAGACGCAGCCAAGCATCTGGAAGCTGCAGCACACCACCACAGAGAAGCGCACAAACACCATGTGGCTGGCAAAGATCACGAAGCAGCACACCACGCTCACATGGCACATGGTCACAAGCTCCACGCCCATGAGCATCATGAACATGCCACCAAGCACCATGCCAAACACCACTCAGAGCACCATCCTGAGCACCCTCATCACGCCAAACACAAATAACCCCAAACCCGCTTCGGCGGGTTTTTTCATGGCCGAGGGCTGCCAGGGCTTACCATCTTGGGTTCGGCTCTCAGGTCCTTTTGATGTTTTCGTATGTCTAATTTTTTCACGGTCAAGATCGACCCGTCCCAATTGCAATACGACGTCGAGGGTGACCTCACGCTACTGGAAGCCGCCGAGATGTCGCGCATCGAGCTGCCCAACTCTTGCCGCAACGGCACTTGCCGCACTTGCATGTGCCGGTTGGTAAGTGGCGAGGTGGCCTACACCATCGAATGGCCAGGCCTAAGCACCGAAGAAAAGGCCGAGGGCTATGTGCTGCCCTGCGTGGCCCGCCCCACCACCCACGTGGTGCTAGAGCAAACACAGGCACGCGCTTCTTAAACATGACACCCATTTACGAAGACGAACACCTGCTGGTGTTTGAAAAACCCAGCGGCCTGCTGTCTGTGCCGGGCCGTGGGCCAGAAAAGCAAGATTGCTTGTCCAAGCGCGTGCAAGACATCTACACCGACGCCTTGGTGGTCCACCGACTCGACCAAGACACATCTGGTTTGATCGTGATGGCCCGCGGCATTGAGGCGCAGCGTCGCATCAGTCGCTTGTTTGAAACACGCCAAGTGAGTAAACGCTACATGGCGGTGGTAGCGGGTAACCCGCTGTTGAGTCAAGCGCATGTGCCCACCAACGAAACCGGTTGGCGCGCGATTGAGGGCAACATCATGCTGGACTGGGAGCGCCGCCCCATCCACATCATTCACCCAGATGGCAAACCTAGCTTGAGCCTGTGGCGTATGGTGCAAGCGGGCGACACCGCCAGTTTGATTGAGTTAGAGCCCTTCACGGGCCGCACGCACCAACTACGCGTACACATGCAGAGCTTGGGGCACCCCATGTTGGGCGATTCGCTCTATGCACCGCCCGACATCTTGGCGCTCACGCCGCGCTTGATGCTGCACGCACAAGACATCGGTTTCCCACACCCTTTTACCGAAATACCCCTGACATTCTCGGCCCCCGTGGCTTGGACTGCGGCAAACCCCTATGTTTTAGGGGCTTTGGCGTAAGACACCTGTAGCCCAAACGGCGCAAACTCATTTTTTCTAATTTTTTCAACTGGAGACAGAAATGCGTGAAGTAGTTGTGGTCAGTGGCGTTCGTACAGCAATTGGTACCTATGGCGGCAGCCTGAAGGACATTCCCCCAAGTGAGTTGGCAGCCCAAGTGGTGCGCGAGTCGCTGGTCCGTGCCCATGTGGACGGCAAGGACGTGGGCCATGTTGTGTTCGGCCATGTGGTGAACACCGAAGCCAAAGACATGTACCTGTCGCGCTTGGCCGCGGTGAACGGTGGCTGCGCGGAAGGAACACCTGCTTTCAACGTGAACCGCTTATGCGGTTCTGGCTTGCAAGCCATTATCTCGGCCAGCCAATCCATCATGCTGGGTGACTGCGACATCGCCATTGGCGGCGGCGCTGAAAACATGAGCCGTGGCCCTTACGCCAGCTTGAGCGCACGCTGGGGCGCACGCATGGGTGACACCAAGATGGTCGACATGGTGGTGGGCGCTTTACACGACCCCTTCCACACCATCCACATGGGCGTGACCGCTGAGAACGTGGCCACCCAATTTGGCATCACCCGTGACATGCAAGACGCTTTGGCCGTCGAGAGCCACAACCGCGCCCAACGCGCGATCGAGGCTGGCTATTTCAAAGACCAAATCCTGCCGGTGATGTTGAAGAGCAAAAAAGGCGACGTGGCCTATGCCACCGACGAGCACTTCCGCCCCAACTGCAAGCTGGAGGACATGACCAAGCTCCGACCCGTGTTCGTGAAAGAAAACGGCACAGTCACGGCCGGCAATGCCTCAGGCATCAACGACGCCGCTGCAGCCGTGGTGTTGATGGAAGCTGGCGCAGCCAAAGCCCGTGGCGCTAAGCCTCTGGCTCGCTTGGTGTCTTATGCCCACACAGGTGTGGATCCAAAAATCATGGGCATGGGCCCTGTGTCTGCCTCACGTTTGGCCCTGAAAAAGGCGGGTCTGACCACCAACGACATGGACGTGATCGAGGCCAATGAAGCCTTTGCAGCACAAGCCTGCGCGGTCACCCAAGAGCTGGGCCTAGACCCCGCCAAAGTGAACCCCAACGGTTCGGGTATTTCTTTGGGTCACCCCATCGGTGCGACCGGTGCATTGATTACAGTTAAGGCCCTGTATGAACTGCAACGCATCAATGGCAAGTACGCTTTGGTCACCATGTGTATTGGTGGCGGCCAAGGTATTGCTGCCATTTTTGAGCGTCTCTAAAACTTAATGAACCGCCCAACCGACAGCTTTATTCAACGCGAAGCCAACCAATTCGCACTTTTGAGTCAACCTCGGTTTGGGCCGTTCTTCTGGACCCAGTTTTGCGGTGCGGCGAATGACAACCTGTTCAAGTTCGCCTTCACCGTGATGGTGACTTACCAGCTCAGCGTGAGCTGGTTGCCCGTCTCTTTAGCGGGCTTGGTGATTGGGGCCGTGTTCATCCTGCCCTTTTTGTTGTTTTCTGCCACCAGCGGGCAACTGGCAGAAACATACGAGCACGCCTACATGATGCGCTTGGTGAAAAACTGTGAAATCGGCATCATGGCCTTGGCGGCTGTAGGCTTTGTGACACAGCAAACTTCGGTGCTTTTGATCTGTACCTTTTTGATGGGCCTGCACTCCACTGTGTTTGGGCCTGTGAAGTTTTCTTATTTACCGCGCGTGCTGGAAGAGCACGAGCTCACGGGCGGTAACGGCATGACAGAGATGGGCACGTTCGTCGCCATCTTGTTGGGCAACGTGGTGGGCGGCTTATTGGTCGCAATTCCGGACGTGGGCCACAGCAGCGTCGCCGTGGCGTGCGTGGCAGTCGCGGTGTTTGGCCGCTGGATGAGCGGTCGCATCCCCCCTTTAACAGCAACAGCCCCCCATCAAGCCATCAACTGGAACCCTTTCACCGAAACGCTGCACAACCTTGGACTGGCGCGCGCCAATCCAACGGTATTTCGTACGCTGCTGGGCATCAGTTGGATGTGGTTCTTTGGCGCGATCTTTCTCAGCCAGTTCCCCAGTTTTTCCAAAGAGGTGCTACATGGCGACGCGCAAGTGGCATCGCTGCTGTTGGTGCTGTTTTCAGTCGGCATTGGCGCAGGGTCTCTGATGTGCGAGGCCTTGAGCCGTGGTCGGGTCGAGATAGGCCTTGCCCCTTTGGGGGCGATCGGCATGAGTTTGTTTTCAGTCGACTTGTACATGGCCTCTAGCCAACTGGTTGACTCGCCCTTGATGGACATCCACACCTTTATTGCGCAAACCGAACACTGGCGGATCATGGCCGACCTGCTGCTACTCAGTTTGTTTGCCGGCATCTACAGCGTGCCCATGTATGCCCTGATCCAAATCGAAAGCAAGGGCACCGAAGTGGCTCGCATCATCGCGGCCAACAACATCATCAACGCGCTATTTATGATTGCCAGTTCGCTCATTGCAGGCGCGATGCTGAGCATCGGTCTGACCATCCCCGACATTATTTTCTGGACGGGCGTGGCCAACGCGGTGGTCACGCTGGCCATTTTTGTAGCGGAACCCAGTTATTTGCACCGATTGGCGGCTTGGCTGCGTGGTATTTGACCCAGCTCAAAGGCCCAACCGTCTTTCACATTT
>CAIODK010000306.1 GCA_903856995.1 uncultured Burkholderiales bacterium | reverse complement strand
GGTTTCATGCGTGAACAAGTGTGTAAATACATGTGTCCGTATGCACGCTTTCAAAGCGCAATGTTTGACCATGACACCCTCATCGTCACCTACGACACAGAGCGTGGTGAGCCCCGTGGTGCACGTTCGAAAAAGACGGATTTGGTCGCCGCCAATTTAGGCGCGTGTGTGGACTGTTCGCTGTGCGTGCAAGTCTGCCCGACGGGCATTGATATTCGCCAAGGCTTGCAATACGAATGCATCGGTTGCGGTGCGTGCGCCGATGTGTGCGACACCGTGATGGTTAAATTGGGATACGCCAAAGGATTGGTCCGCTACTCAACACAAAATTCCATGAACAACAAATGGACGGCGAGGCAAACGCTCTTGCGCGTCTTTCGCCCGCGTGTCCTGGTTTACACATCGATTTTGTTGGCCTTGGTGATTGCCTTTGGTACTTCGTTGGCCATGCGATCGCCCTTCAAGGTGGATGTGGTGCGGGACCGAGCCACCTTGGCGCGCATCACTGAAAACGGTGCACTTGAAAATATTTACCGTCTGCAAATCATGAACGCGGCTGAGCTGGATAAGACCTACCAGTTGTCGGTGCACGGCATGCAAGGCATTGAGATCGTGACCGAGACAGAAGTTGACGTGGCTGCTGCGCAGTCGCGTTGGGTGGTGTTGCGCGTCAACATTCCTTACGGTTCGTCTGAAGCGGGTTCGCACAAAATCACCTTCGACATCCAAGACACATCAGGCCAACACATGGTCCATGAAAAGTCTGTTTTCTTGGTGCCTCGATAAACTGAGGCGCTACGCATGCACGCCTCACTCGAATCGCCTGAGCATCCCAGATCTTTGCAGTGGCGAACGCTGGTGCAAATGACGCGACCCGGCTTCTTGGTGATCACCGTCGTGGCTTGTGTGTTGGGCACGTCCGTAGCGATGGCCTCTGGGCTTACGCTTGATGTCTGGAAAGCCCTGGCCACGCTCGTGTTGGCGGTGCTGATGCATGCGGCAGCCAACGTGCTCAACGATTACCACGATGCACTCAATGGCGCAGATGAGGCCAACCTGGTTGGCTTATTTCCTTTCACGGGCGGTTCTCGCTTGATTCAGACCGGGCAAGTGACGGCGCAACAGACACGTCAGTTGGCGCTGGCGTTGATCATTTTTTTGGTGCCGTGCGGCTTGCTGTTGGCCTTCAAAACGGGTGGTGGTTTGATCGTGTTGGGCTTGGCGGGCTTGTTATCTGCTTGGGCCTATTCGGCACCGCCCTTGGCATTGATGACACGTGGTTTAGGTGAATTGACGGTGGGCCTGACATGGGTTTTGGTCGTGGTTGGGGCCGACTATGTGCAACGCGGAAAGTTCTTTTTCATGCCGTGGGTGGTGGCACTGAGCTTTGGTTTGTTGGTGGTGAATATCTTGGTCATCAACGGCTTCCCTGATGCACAGGCCGATGCACACGTGGGCAAACGCACCTTCGTCGTCCGTGCCGGGCCTCGCTTGGCAGCATGGGGTTATTTGCTGTTGGCCGCTCTAGCTTATGCATGGGTGGTGGCAGGGGTGTGGTTGTTCATCCACCCAGAACCGGCGCTGTGGGGCTTGGCCTCAATGCCTTTGTCGCTTGCGGCCTTTGTATTGCTGTTCAAATACGCACATCAACCCACACGCTTAACGCCCGCGATTGTGCTGACCATTGCCGCCGCCGTGTTGCATGGGGTGGCCATGGCGTTGGCCTTGTTCTATCTCTCTTTAGGTTAACCACCATGAATCGTCATCTTGTCCTGCTCTCGATTGCGCAGGGATTGTTCCTGACCAACAACGTCACTTTCATCGCGATCAACGGTTTGGTTGGCTTGAGCTTGGCCCCTGTGGCATGGATGGCGACGTTGCCCGTGATGGGTTATGTGGTGGGCGGTGCGCTTAGTACCGGCTTGGTGGCCAAGTCACAGCAACGCTTCGGACGCAAGGGATCGTTTCAGTTGGGTTTGCTGGTGGCCCTGCTATCGGCTGGGTTGGGGGCTTGGGCGGTGTTGTCGCAATCGTTTTGGTTATTGGTGACAGCCACCGTGGTGGCGGGCTACTACAGCGCCAACGGCCAGTTGTACCGCTTTGCTGCCGCTGATTTGTGCGCACCCGATTACCGCGAAAAGGCGGTGTCACTTGTGATGGCGGGCGGTTTGATTGGCGCCATCATTGGCCCTAATTTGGCAATCCAAACCAAAAGTTTATTTGGTATACCGTTCGCCGGTGCATATGTCGCGCTCGCGTTTGTCGCGGTGTTGTCGATGGTGGTGATGAGTTTTATAGACTTTCCACCCGTCGCTGCAGCCAAAGCGAGTGACGAGCAAGGGCGGCCCTTGAGCGTCATCATGCGACAACCCGTGTTCGTGGTGGCTGCCATGGCCGCGGCCTTGGGTTACGGCGTGATGAACCTGCTAATGGCGGCAACGCCGTTGGCCATGCAGGTGTGCGGCTTTCCCTTTGAAGACACCGCATGGGTACTGCAGTGGCATGTGATTGGCATGTTCGCGCCGGGCTTTGTGACGGGCCACTTGATCAAGCGATTTGGGGTCTTGCCGATCATGGGCGTCGGTGTGCTGCTCAACTTCGGCTGCATCGCCATCGCACTGTCTGGCGTGGACTTGCACCAGTTCTTGGTGGCCTTGCTGTTCTTGGGTGTGGGTTGGAACTTCTTGTTCACAGGTAGCACCACGCTGTCTATGCAGGCCTACACGTCACAAGAAAAAAACCGTGCGCAAGCGGCGATTAACTTTTGCGTGTTTGCCACCATGGCCTTCACCTCGTTCGCCTCGGGTGCCTTGGTGACCACGCAAGGTTGGGCATGGCTGAATTGGGGTTCCTTGGTGCCGGTGGTCATCACCGGTGCGGGCTTGTTGTGGTTGGGGCGTCAAAAAGCCTCAGCCTCCTAAGAGCGCTGAGGCTGGTCGGAAAAGCGTGCGTTACTTGGCGTGCTCTTCTTCTGCTGGCTTCATGGGGCAGGTGTTCAAACCAAGCAAGGTGTAGGCGCCGCAAAAGCTAAACACCCCTGTTGCCAACACAACCACACCCACATATCCCCAAGCACCGATGACGCCGGTGGCCGCTAAGGTGATGAGTACTAAGCCTGCGACGATGCGCAATACGCGGTCAATACCGCCAACATTTGATGTCATGTGTTTCTCCTAAGTGAAGTCGCATTAGACACTGACAGGCACCGTTTTGTCTTGATGCATATCAATCCTCAAAAACGGTAGAGTTGCTTGGGGTTCTCGATGAGAACTTGCTTTTGTGCTTCAGTCGAAGGCAGCCAGCGGGCACGTTCATCGTGCAGATGTTGAGAGGAAATTTCGCGGTAAAGGCTGACCTGATGCGGGCCATGTCCAACTTCGCGTTGGGTATGTGGCCAATCACTCGCCCACAGCAACCGGTCAGGGCGCGTGGCGAACAAACGGTGACTCAGCACCTGCAAGGCGGCCGCATCAGGGATGGGCGATCGGTAGCTGGCCGACAGCTTGATGTAAATGTGGCCTTGCGCAAGCAACGCCAGCAAACACTGGGCGGCTGGGGACGTGCAGCTTGCGTCTACCCACAGCGCAAAGTGATCGAGCACGACAGGCACGGGAAGCTGCGAAATTGCCGGCGCACATGCGACGGTCACGGCCAACGGTGCATAGACTTGGATGTGCCATCCGAGTTCTGCCAAACGTGGTGCCCATGTTTGCAGCGCCTGTTGCAAGAGCGCGGCATCGTGCGCACCCGAGCTTTCCAGATTCAAACGAATGCCCCGCACACCTTGGGCATCTAACGACCGCAGGGTTGCCATTGAGATGGTGTGTGGGTCGAGCACGGCCACACCTCGGGCTTGACCTTGCATGGCCAGCAAGGCATCGAGCAAGCATTGGTTGTCGGTCCCGTACACGCTGGGCTGGATGATGACGGCCTGCGTCAGACCTAGGCGTTGGAGGTGGGCTTGCAGGTCAGAGACGCGTGCGAGCCCCGGCGTGTAGTGCCGTTCAGAAACCATGGGGTAACGATCGGCATCCCCGATGACGTGCACATGCGAGTCACATCCTTCGTTCAACATCAGGCTTGGTTTAAACGTTTCACCACCGCTTGACCCGTGGCCTTGGTGCCGAGCTTTCCACCAATGTCTCGCGTGGATTCACCTGCAGCGATGCATGCCGTGATGGCGTCTTCCATGGCGCGTGACGCTTGCAAATAGGCGTCGTTGCCGCTGCGTTGTGCGTGCCATCCCAGAAGCATTGCCGCAGAGGTAATGAGTGAAAACGGGTTGGCGATGTCTTGCCCCGCAATGTCTGGCGCTGAACCGTGTGCCGCCTGCCCCATGGCGTTGTGCAAACCAGCATTGAGTGAGCCACCCAAACCCAAACTGCCCGAGAGCTCTGCGGTGAGGTCTGACAAGATGTCGCCAAACATATTGGTGGTGACGATGACGTCGAACCGATCGGGGGCGCGTACCACGTGCGCCATCATGGCGTCCACGATGACGTCATCGACGATCACGTCGGGGAACTCTGCACCCACGCGGCGGCATGCGTCCAAAAAGAGGCCGTCGGTGATTTTGAGTACGTTGTGTTTGTGCACCAACGTCAGATGCTTGCGTCGCTGCATCGCCAGCTGAAAGGCGCTGCGTGCAATGCGCTCACAGCAGTCGCGGGTGATGCGGCGCAATGAAATGGCGACGTCAGGGGTGACCAATATTTCGCTGTTACCGGACTCCACATTGCGGTCGGCATAAAAACCTTCGGTGTTCTCACGCACCACTACCAAGTCAAATGGCGAGGTGATGGTTTTGACGCCTGTGTAGGTGCGCGAGGGCCGGATGTTGGCGAACAGATCCAAACTTTTTCTAAAAAACTTGGAGGGGTTGATTTCGCCTTTGGCCTCGTCTTTGAAGTCATAGGTGGACATGGGGCCCAACATCAAACCGTCTGCCTGTTTGACTTTTTCAAGTAGCTCGGGCGTCACAGTCGCCCCATGCTTTTTTAAGCTCTCATGGCCGGCAATGTCATGCATCAATTCCAAATTCAAACCAAAGCGTGTCGATGCCGCTTGCATCACCGCCACCGTGGCGGCCATGGTTTCTGGGCCAATGCCGTCACCGGGTAAAACAACTATTTTCATATCACTGTTCGAGTTTGACGTTGGCGTCTTTGATGAGTTTTTCAAACTTCACGGCTTCTGCTTTCACATATTCTGCAAATTCTGCGGGTGTGTTTTTAGGAACTGCCACATTGTCGGCTTCCAAGCGTGCGTGGAGCTCGGGTTGTGCCAACAGGGCATTGACCTCACGGTTCAAACTGTCAATTACGGCAGCGGGCGTGCCGACTGGTGCAAACAAACCGCCCCACAAGGTGTAGCTGAAACCGGGTAGGCCAGACTCTGCAATGGTGGGAACTTGCGGCAAGGATGTCATGCGCTGTGGTGTGGTCACGGCTAAGGCCTTGAGCTTGCCGCCTTTGATTTGTGGCATTGCCGCAGAGGCGCTGCTGAAGAAAGCCTGTAGGCGACCGGCCATCAAGTCAGACAGCAAGGGGCCAACGCCTTTGTAGGGCACGTGGACCATGTTGAGTTTGGCGCCTAGGCCCAAGGCCACGGCCGACAAATGACCGGGGGTGCCTGCACCCACGGAGCCATAGCTGAAATCGCCAGGCTTGGCGCGCGCCATTTGAATGAACTCGTTCACCGTGTTGTAGGGAGCGTCTGCTGGGGCTAGCATGATCAAAGGGGCGTTGCCAATCAAGACCACAGGGACCAACTCTTTCATGGGGTCGTACCCCATGTCTTTCATCAGCAAGCGGTTGACGGTGATTTCACCGGTCTGCCCCAGCAGCAAGGTGTAGCCATCGTTTTTAGATTTAGCCGCCACGCGTGTCCCCACGGTGCCTGAGACGCCGGGCTTGTTATCGACCAACACGGTTTGCTTGTAAATGGTCGAGAGCTTCTCGCTCACCAAACGGGCGAACACATCCCCTTGACCTCCAGGGGCGTAAGCCACGATGACCGTGACAGGTTTGGTTGGGTAGTCGGTGTCTGCGGCAAACAGGGGGGAGACGCCTAGGACGAGTGAAAGGACAGCAATTAACTTTTTCATGGGGAGCTCCAGTTATTCGGGTTTGATGTTGGCTTCGCGGACCACACGGGTCCACTGCGACAGCTCTTGTTTCAACACCGTGTCGAGCTCATGTGTGGAGGAGCTGACGGCTTGCATGCCGAGCTTGTTGAATCTGTCGCGCACATCTGGGCGCTGCATGATGGTGCGTAAATCTTGGTTCAATTTATCCACCACAGCCGTTGGCGTTTTGGCGGGCAAAAAGAAGGCGAGCCAAATGGTGGTGACATAGCCCGGCACACCTTGCTCGCTGATGGTGGGCAGGTCTGGCAAATCAGGGTGACGTTTGGCGCTGGCAATGCCCAAGGCCTTGACGCGGCCCGACTTGATGTTGGGTACCGCCGAGTTGAAGGCATCAAACATCAACTGAATATGACCGGCCAGCAAGTCTTGGGCCGCTGGGCCTTGACCTTTGTAGGGCACATGTCCCAGCTGTGTTTTGGTCATGCTGGCAAACATTTCAGAACCCAAGTGGTAAGTGCTTCCCGTGCCGGATGAACCATAAAACAACTTGCCTGGATTTTCTTTGGCGTAGCGAATGAACTCTTGCACGTTGTTGGCAGGGACCGAGGGGTGGACAACCAAAATGTTTTCAATGGTGGCCACCAAGCTGACTGGGGCAAAGTCACGCACGGGGTCATACGACAGTTTGGGCATCAGCGCGGGGTTGGCTCCCATGATGCTGCTTGTGCCAAACAAAATGGTGTTGCCGTCTGCGGGGGCGCGCGCGACATACTCCGCCCCAATGGCTCCTGTGGCACCCACGCGGTTATCCACAATCACGTTCTTTCCCATGGCCTCAGACAGCAGCGGCGCAATCACGCGGGCGGCGATGTCGGTGGGGCCACCCGTCGAGAAAGGGACCACTAACCGAACGGTCGATGGCTGTGCTACCGCGGACGTTGCTGCCATGAAGAAACCGAGAGCGAGGGTGAGTGCGTGTCGTTTGTACATGGCAGGTCCTTGTGTGTTGTTTAAGCCAAGAGGCGTTGACGAATCTCAAGCGGGGATAAAACTTCCAGAGGTTCTTGACCGCCATTCGGAATACCTACTTGGGTCGCATTGAGCAGCATCGACACCATGACATAGGTGCCAGATAGCACCGTCAAATCAACCACCGCTTGCTCGCCCATTTGCTTAACGGCCTGCTGCCATAGTGGGTCTGGTACGCGGTGGTTCAGTGTGAGTTGGATGCAAAAGTCATACACCAATGCTTCGTCTTCCTGCATGCCTTGTGGGCGATTGCATTGACGCAGTTGTTCAATGATGTGGGTGGACAAGCCTGCGCGTTGCGCAATGGGGTCATGTGCCCACCACTCGTATTGCGCGTTGGCAATGCGTGCTTGGATGAGGATGGCAAATTCGTTCAAACGCTTGCTGACAGATGTTTTGAAACGCAAGTAATCCAAGAAGTCAAAGCAACGCCGCGCCATGTCGGGGCTGCGCAGCAGGGCGTTGTACGGACCACCCAACGCCGCGCTGGAAACTTTGAGGATGTCATCCGCCAAAGGGCGCACCTCAGGGGCGAGCTCTTCGTAGGCGATTTGCGTGAATCGTTCGGTCATGTATTTGCTTTCAAGGCAAGCTACGCGCGTAGGTCGCCATGGCTTCAATCTCTTCGTCGGTCAAGCTGCGTGCTGCACTGGCCATCGTACCGTCCATGTCGGCACGTGCGCCAGAGCGCAAATTGCGCAGCTGGGTGATGAAGTACTCCGTCGATTGTCCCGACAAACGGGGCACATGTTTTTGGCCTTGCAGTTGTGCGCCGTGGCAAGACGAGCAATATTGCTGCTGTGCAATTTGCTGGCCGCGTGTCAACTTCTGAGCGTCGCCGCCTGTGTGTGCGGGAGGTGCGGGCTGTGCGGCGTAATGCGCGGCAATGTCGCGCATGTCTTGTTCACTGAGGGTGGCTGCTATGGCTTCCATGCCGCCGCCTTTGCGGCGTTGGTCGCGGAACTGCAGCAGTTGATAAAAGACAGACAGTGGTGGCTGCGCTGCCAAATGGGGTGTGCCAGGGATAGAGGACACCCCGTTCTCACCATGACATGCGGCACAGAGTTGCGCCTTGTCTTTGCCAGCGATCGCATCAGGCGCAGCCCATGCGTGTGGTGTGGTGAGTGCTACGAAAAAAAAGGCCATTCCCTGAATGGCCTTTGAAACAGACAAAGACATTACTTGCTGTGCGAGATGCGGAAGATGGCACCTGCCACGTCGTCAGAGACGAGCATGGAACCGTCTTTCATCACATGCACGTCAGCTGGGCGGCCCCAGAAGTCGTCGCCTTGAATCCAACCGGACACAAAGACTTCCTTCTTGGTTACTTTGCCTTTGGCATCAAGGACCACACGCACCACATCGAAGCCAGTTTTCTTGGTGCGGTTCCAAGAGCCGTGTTCAGCAATGAAGATGTTGTTGGTGTACTCAGCAGGGAACTGCTTGCCTGTGTAGAAGCGCATACCCAAAGCAGCCACGTGAGGGCCAATTTTCATGACGGGTTTGTCGAATTCATCACATGAGCGGCCTTTGCCGAAGTCGATATCGAGCAAGTCACCTTGGTGGCAGAAGGGATAGCCAAAGTTCATACCTTTGCGTGTGATGTGGTGCAAGGTGTCATTCGGCAATTCGTCATTCACCCAATCGCGACCGTTGTTGGTGAACCAAAGTTCTTTGGTGATCGGGTGGAAGTCCATGCCCACGCTGTTACGCACGCCGTTGGCCACGGTTTCCAAGATGTTGGTTTTGAGGTTCAAACGAACAATCACCGCGTGGGTCACAGGTTGCACGGTGATGTTGGCGGGTGTACCGATTTGGAAATACAAGTAGTTGCCGTCAGGGCTGAGCTTCATGAACTTCCAACCGTGTGCTTCATCTTTTGGCAGAGCGTCAAACACAACGACGGGAGCGGGCGGGTTGTCTAAGTTGGCTTCGATGTTGTCGTAGCGAATGATGCGAGACAACTCGGCCACATACAGCGAGCCATCTTTGAAGGCCACGCCGTTAGGGCGGTGCAAACCTTTGGCAATTGTTTTGACTTCACGTTTGCCGTCTTTTTCAACCACGGCATACACATTGCCTGGGAAGCGTGTACCGACGAACAAGGTGCCCTTAGGGGTTTGCACCATCGAGCGTGCGTTGGGCATGCCAGTGGCCCAGAGCTCGACCTTGAAGCCGGCAGGGACTTTGAGCTTGTCGGTGGGAATGTCGCCTGCGGGCAGCGCCGTCATGCCGGGCGGGTGCGGCACTAAATTGAGGGCGACTTGTTCTGGGGTGCGACCTTGCGCCCATGTGGGAGGGATGGCCGATGCAGGCGGTGCGGCAGGCGCTTGGGCCATCGCCAAGCTGCTGAAGGCCACGCCCAATGTGAGCATGGCGTTTTGAAGGGTGCGGGTAAAGCGTTGAAGTTTCACGAATGTCTCCTTAAGAAGGTGTTGAATTAAAAACGCAATTCGCATGGGAGGGAGTCACCAAGGCGATTCAAGCAGGCGTGATGGTTTTCCATAAGGTTGCTGGTGGTAATCTCTTCTTATGACGACTGTAAAAATTCCAACTTCTACCAACCTCTCTGGTGACCTCTGGGGCGGCTTCGCTGCGATGCTGGTGGCCTTGCCCTCAGCCATAGCCTTTGGCGTGACCATCTTCTCGCCGCTGGGCGCTGAATTTGGTGCCAAGGGTGCATTGGCTGGCATGCTGGGCGTTGCGGCCCTTGGTTTGATTGCCGCCACCTTCGGCGGCACACAACGCCTCATCTCGGCCCCCTGTGCGCCGGCGGCGGCCGTTTTGTCAGCGCTGACGATTCAAATGACGCAGCAGGGCTCGGGTGTGGGGGCTGTGGTGCTCACCTTGTTCTTGGTGGCGTTTATCAGCAGCTTGGTACAAATCTCGTTTGGTTTGTTGCGCATTGGGCAGTTGATCAAGTTCATGCCCTTCCCTGTGGTGAGTGGTTACTTAAGTGGGGTGGGCCTGATCATCGTGATGAGCCAGTTGCCTAAGTGGATGGCGCTGCCCAAGGGCATGAACTGGTGGCAGGGTTTACATGCGGTGGAGTTGTGGCAAACCCCTAGCCTGATCGTGGGGGCGGTTACCGCAGCTTTAATGCTGTTGGCACCGCGCGTGACCACTCGCGTGCCGGCGGTGATTGTGGGCTTGTTGGGGGGCGTAGCCGCTTACTGGTTGCTCGCCTTGACTGCATGGCCCGAGTTGGGTCGCTTGCACGACAACCCTTTCATCATTGGCCCTTTGTCAGTGGGCGGGGAGGGGTTCTTTGAGTCCTTGCTCGACCCGTTCAAGAGCTTGAATGAATCCGGCATGCCCCCTTGGACGCACATTTTGTTCCCTGCCATGACGCTGGCTGTGTTGCTGTCCATCGACACGCTGAAAACGTGTGTGGTGTTGGATGCCTTGACAGGCTCACGCCACGACTCGAACCAAGAGCTGATTGGCCAAGGCTTGGGTAACTTGGCCTCATCGCTGATTGGCGGGGCTCCCGGTGCTGGCACCATGGGCGCGACCTTGGTGAACAAAGCTAGCGGTGGTACCACGTATTTGTCGGGTGTGTTCCAAGGTTTATGGTCGTTGTTGGCGATTCTGTTGCTCACCTCGCTCATCGCATGGGTGCCCGTGTCGGCCTTGGCCGCGTTGTTGATCGTCATTGGCTTCAAGATGATCGACTGGCATGCGCTGCATTTGTTGCGAGCCAAAGACACCATGCTCGACTTTGCGGTCATCTTGACTGTGGTCATCGTGGCCAACACGGTGAGTCTGATTGCTGCATCGGGTGTTGGCGTGGCCTTGGCGATCGTGCTGTTCTTGCGCGAGCAAATCTACACCAGCACGATTCGTCGTCAATCGTTCGGCGACAAAACGTTTTCATCGCGTGTGCGTGGTCAGCGCGAGCGCGATGTGTTGGCGGAGAAGGGCGGTCACACTGTGATTTTTGAGCTGCAAGGCAGTTTGTTCTTCGGCACCACCGACCAGCTCTACACCGCCATTGAGCCAGAGCTGAGTAATGCCAAATTTGTGGTGCTCGATTTCATGCGCGTGCAGTCCATGGACATGACTGCGGGCCACATGATTGAGCGCATTCGCAACATGTTGGCTGAGCGCCATGCCAAGCTGGTGCTGACCCGTGTGCCCGAACGTTTGCCCAGTGGGCGCGACCTGCGTAGCTATGTGGACCACATCGGTTTGTTGTCTGACAGCACCGCCAAAATATTTGATGAGTTTGACGAAGCGTTGGAATGGATTGAAGACGAAACCTTGACCCTTGCAGGCCATGCCCATGTGTCTAAAGAAGGTATTCCTTTGGCCAAGTTCGAAATATTCCACGGTTTGAACGAACAAGAAATTGCCTCACTCGAACGTTGCGCCCAGCACCGCCAGTACCAAGAGGGCGACTTGGTGTTCAGCGCTGATTCAACTGGCCACGAATTGATGCTCATCAGCCGAGGTGAGGTGAAGGTGAGCTTGCCATTGGCCAATGGCAAAACCATTCACCTCACGACCTTCAGTCGTGGTCAGTTTTTTGGCGAGATGTCGTTCTTAGATGGCCGCGCTCACTCGGCCGATGTGCATGCCACGCGTGAGACCGAGTTGATTGCTATTGACCGCAAGGCCTTTGCCACGGCGGCATCGGGTGACCCTGTGATGAGTATCAGCGTCATGCGTGCTGTGGCCTTGGCCATCGCCGACCGCTTGCGTCACGCCAATGCAGAGTTGCGCGAGATGCGACAGGCTTAAAAAACTTAGAAGACGAAAAAAAACGGCATCGGTTTCCCGATGCCGTTTTGGCGTGAGCTGGAAGAATTACTTCTTCTTGGTGTTCACAGCAGCTTTGAACGCAGCGCCCGCAGTGAAGCGTGGCACGGTAGCAGCTGCAATCTTCAATGCTTCGCCAGTACGTGGGTTTTTACCCGTACGTGCTGCACGTGAAGCGGCTTTGAAGGTGCCGAAGCCGATCAACTGCACGTCGTCTTTTTTAGCAACGGCGTGTGTGATGATGTCCAAAATCGCGTTGATGGCGCGACCAGCGTCAGCTTTGGTCGTGTCAGTTTCAGCGGCCAACGCTTCGATCAATTCAGTTTTGTTCATTTCATTTCCTTAATAAAACGGTTGCATTGTGCCAGCTTTGCCAAGTTTTTAAATGACGTTACTGAAAGGTTGTCTACAATTTTTAATCGAGATTGATTGAAGTCACAAAAAGAATCACAAAATGAACCCCGATGACCTACAAACACTCGTCACATTGCGCATGCCATTTGGAAAACACCAAGGGTTTTTGCTAGCTGACTTGCCTGGAAATTACTTGAATTGGTTTGCACGTGAGGGTTTTCCCAAGGGGGAGATCGGGCGATTGCTTGCCCTCATGCATGAGATTGATCACAACGGGCTGAGTGATTTATTGGAACCACTTCGACGCTAAGGGGAAAACTGGTTGGTGCCTCCGACAGGAATCGAACCTGTATCTACACCTTAGGAGGGAGTCGTTCTATCCATTGAACTACGGCGGCAGCCGATGCGTATTTTACGACTCACTTGCTCAACATCCGCATGGCTTCTTCTAAGCCTTTGAGTGTCAGCGGGTACATGCGGTTGCTCATGATTTGTTGAACCATGGCAATGCTCTGGCGGTACTGCCACACGCCTTGTGGCTCTGGGTTGATCCACGCGAATTTTGGGAAGGCGTGTAGCAAGCGTTGCAGCCACTCGGCGCCTGGCTCTTCATTGTTGTATTCCACGCTGCCGCCCGTCTGCACGATTTCATACGGGCTCATGGTGGCGTCGCCGATGAAGATGAGCTTGTAGTCTTTGTTGTATTTGCGAATGATGTCCCAGGTCTCAAACTTCTCGGCGTAGCGGCGTTTGTTGTTGCGCCACATGAAGTCGTACACGCAGTTGTGAAAGTAATAAAACTCTAGGTGTTTGAACTCAGCTTTAGCGGCAGAGAACAGCTCTTCCACGCGCGCAATGTGTTCGTCCATGGTTCCGCCCACGTCCATCAGTAGCAGTACCTTGACGTTGTTGTGGCGCTCAGGGCGCATCAAGATGTCTAGGAAACCCGCATTGGCTGCAGTTTTGTGAATGGTGCCTTCAAGGTCGAGTTCTTCGGCCGAACCTTCGCGTGCAAATCGGCGCAAGCGGCGTAGCGCAACTTTGATGTTGCGTGTACCCAGCTCTTGGGTGTCGTCGTAGTCTTGGTAGGCGCGTTGGTCCCACACCTTGACGGCACTTTTGTTACCGCCCTTGCCGCCAATGCGAATGCCTTGGGGGTTGTAGCCACCGTTCCCAAAGGGCGATGTGCCGCCTGTACCGATCCACTTGCTGCCACCTTCGTGGCGTTCTTTTTGTTCTTCGAGACGTTTTTTGAGCGTCTCCATGAGCTCGTCCCAGCCCATTTTTGCGATGGCGGCTTTTTGTTCGGGGGAGAGTTCTTTTTGCAGAATTTTCTCTAGCCAGTCG
>CAIODK010000305.1 GCA_903856995.1 uncultured Burkholderiales bacterium | reverse complement strand
CATTGGCAGTTCCGTGCGGGCGCTCGGGGTGGCCCTCGCAGATCGAACCCAGCTCACGAAAGCGTTGGATTTCTTCGAGGGGAAAGTCTGGGTAGCCCGTCAGGTGCAGCAGCGCATACAACAGCATCGAACCGTGTCCGTTGGACAACACCACGCGGTCGCGGTCCCACCAACTGGGTTCGGCTGAATTGAACTTGAGGTGGCGCGTGTACAGCGCTGTGGCGATTTCGGCCATGCCCAGCGGCACACCTTGATGACCCTCTTGGGCGCGGGCGATGGCGTCGATGGACAAAAAACGGATGGCATGGGCCAGCGGTTGCAGCGGATGTGCTCTCATATCGGGAGCATCCGCTCTGATCGGACCGGATGCCTGTCTCCTGTGTATTGAATGGATTGGCTGCAATTTTTGCGGCATGGATGCATGAATACAAGCGAAGAATATTCAGGCTTTCATGAACAACATTCAACTTAGACGCAGGATCTTGCTGACCGTTCGCATCGATTGAACGCGGCGGTTCAATGTTCCGCTTCTTCTCGCAGCCATTCCACAAAGCTTTTCACTTCTTGGCGCGACGCATGCCGTGCGGGGTAGACCATGAAGTGAGCCCGTACCTGCATGCACATGGCGTCCTCAAAGACGGGCTGAAGTTTGCCGCTGTCGATCAAGGACTGGCCAATGCTGGTGCTTTCCAGTGCCACGCCAAGTTTTTGCACGGCGGCGTCTAAGCTCATCATGGCGCGGTCAAAGCGCAAGCCCATGCGTTCTGGGCGTTGGTCGGCACAGAAGCGGGCAAACCATTCGGGCCACTGAACCACGCTGACGCTTGACTGGATCAGAGGAACACGTAACAAATCAGCCGGGGTGTGCAAGCCATGGGTGCGGATAAATTCAGGGCTTGCCAGTGGCAAGATTTTTTCCGTGAGGATCGGCTCAACTTCGAGGTGTGGCCAGTTGGGCAGACCGTAGCGTATGTCGATGTCCATCTGTCCGAGCTTGAAGTCTGAATGCACATGCGAGGCTGACAGCATCAGTGAAATGTTGGGGTGCCGCTTGGTAAAACGGGCAATGCGTGGCATGAGCCACAGGCTTGCAAAGCTGGGACTGCTGTGCACATAGAGCGTGTCTTGCACGCCATGACGCAGGTCTTCGGTGGCACTGTTGATCGCGCCCAAAGCGCTGGCCACACGCTGAAGGTATTGCTGGCCTGCTGGTGTTAGTTCCACGCCTCGCGCCGAGCGCTCGAACATGCGCACGCCCAGTAAATTTTCAAGCTTGGCCACTTGGTGACTCACGGCTGATGGAGTTAGATGCAAATCTTCGGCTGCCAATGAAAAGCTTTTGCGGCGGGCAATGGTTTCAAAGGCCTGCAAGGCGGCGAGCGGTGGGATCATGATGCGTGAAGGAAATTGAATTGTTGCAGTGCAACATGAGAAAAATTAAACCACCGTTGAGTTTATATCGTTTGTCTTGATGCCGGGCTTTGATCAGAATTGCGCCACTTACCTGAACGCAGATATACAAAAAGGAGACCTGCATGTTGCTCAAAGACAAAGTTGCCGTGATCACTGGTGGCGCTGGCCAAAATGGCCTGGGATTTGCCACCGCCCGCATGATGGCCGAGCAAGGCGCTCGGATCGTGATCCTCGATTTGGCTGTGGCCGACCCACAAGCTGCTGCTGCCCGTTTGGGTGCCCAGCATCTCGGGTTGGTGGCCGACGTGACCGACAAAGCTTCTTGCGAAGCCGCAGCCGCTCAAATCAAGACGACCATGGGTCGCATAGATATTCTGGTCAATAACGCAGGCATCACCCAACCCGGAAAGTTCCTCGACATCACTGGCAAAGACTACGACCGGATCATGGACGTGAGTTTGCGTGGCACCTTGTTCGCATCACAGGCGATGTTGCCCATGATGATTGCGCAAAACAGTGGCTCTATCGTCTGTATTTCGTCTGTGTCTGCACAACGCGGCGGTGGCATTTTGGGTGGTCCTCACTACTCGGCTGCTAAAGCGGGCGTTTTGGGCTTGGCCCGCGCTATGGCTCGCGAATATGGTGGCAACAACATCCGCGTGAATTGCGTGACACCCGGACTGATCGCCACCGACATCAACAAGGGCAAGATCCCCGACGACAAGCGCCAAGGTATTCTGGACGGCATCCCATTGGGGCGCATCGGCGAACCCAACGATGTCGCTGGCTGCGTGGTGTTTTTGGCCAGCGATCTGTCCAAGTACTGCACTGGCGTGACGCTCGATGTCAACGGCGGCATGCTGATTCACTGAAAACTTCTATTTCGTTCACCCCCCAAGTCATGGCAAAGACCGTGGCATCTACAACCTAGGAGACAACATCATGAAACGCTTTCAATCACTTCGTCGCACAGTCTTGGCATCGGCTCTTTTGGCTGCGGTGTCGTTCGCTTCAGCGCAGTCCGCGGTAAAGCTCACTTTGGGCCATGGCGCAGCACCTGGCAATCCACGCCATGAGGCGGCTGTCAAGTTTGCAGAGACAGTCAAAGCAAAGACCAATGGGCGCATTGAAATTCAGGTGGCCCATTCGGCGCAGCTGGGTGACGACGCAGCCATGGTGACGGCTTTGCGTTCGGGCACGATCGATATGTCTGCCAACAGCCAAGGTGCGGTCGCCAGCGTGGTGCCTGAGTTCGCGGCACTTGGCATGCCTTTCATGTTTGCTGATGTGCAAAAAGCATGGCAAGTGATGGATGGCCCCATCGGTAAAGAACTGGCTGAGAAAAGTGCAGCCAAAGGCATGGTCTTACTTGGTTTGTGGGACAACGGTATTCGTCACATGTCCAACAGCAAGCGTCCTCTGCGTACACCCGCTGACTTGAAGGGTCTGAAAATGCGCACCCCACCCGATGCGGTGACGGTGGACATCATGCAGGCCATGGGCGCTGATGCACAGCAGATCAAGTTCTCTGAGCTGTATGTGGCTTTGCAGCAAGGTGTGGTCGACGGTCAGGAAAACCCACTGACCAACATTGCGTCGGCCAAGTTGTACGAAGTG
>CAIODK010000304.1 GCA_903856995.1 uncultured Burkholderiales bacterium | reverse complement strand
ACCACCGGCCCGCTGGGTCAGGGCATTGCCAATGCCTTTGGCATGGCCGTGGCCGAGGCGTATCTAAACGCCCGCTTTGGTAACGACTTGGTCAATCACTTCACCTACGCCTTCGTGGGCGACGGTTGTCTGCAAGAAGGTATCGGCCAAGAAATGATTTCTCTGGCCGGCCACCTCAACTTGGGCAAGCTGGTGCTGCTATGGGACGACAACCAAATCACCGACGATGGCAGTACCGAGCTGTCGATCAGCGAAGACGTCGCCGAGCGCTTTCGCGTAGCAGGCTGGCATGTGATTGAGGTGGATGGCCACGACATCGAGGCCGTGTCTGCCGCATTCGATGCCGCACGCGTCGATCCACGCCCCTCGATGCTGGCGTGCCGCACCGTGATTGCCAAAGGCATTGCCCGTCTGCAAGGCCAACGCGGCGGTCACAGCGGTCGCTTGTTTGCTGAAGACGCCCAAGCTGCGCGGGAGCTGCTGCAATGGCCACATGGCCCTTTCGATATCCCGTCTGAAGTGCGCAAGCCTTGGCGCGAAGCAGGCCAGCGCAGTCAAGGTGAACACGCAGCTTGGCAAGCACGTGTGAACGCACTGCCTGCGGCCGAGCGCGCTGAGTTTGAGCGCGTCATGCGAGGCGAGCTACCTGCCAACTTGCAGGCAGCTCTTTTGAACTACAAACAAAACGCACTGCAGGCGCCCCCCGCACCTAGCGGCATCTTCATCTCGGCAGAAATCAACGACCTGCTAACACCCATACTCCCTGAGCGCATGGTGGGATGTGCAGACCTAGAAGCACCCACCAGTCACAAGCGTGGCCTCACCGCCTTTACCGCAGATGACCGCAGCGGCTCTTATGTGCACTGCGGCGTGCGCGAGCATGTGATGGGCGCCATGGCCAACGGCATGGCAGCACATGGGGGTGTTGTGCCGCTGTCCGTGACGTATCTCGCATTTGCCGACTACCAGCGACCGGCCATGCGCATGGCCGCACTCATGGGCCTGCCCGTCAAACTTGTATTCAGCCATGACTCCATCGGCATCGGCAAAAACGGTCCCACCCATCAACCAGTGGAGATTTTGGCCTCACTGCGCGCCATGCCCAATATGCTGGTGATGAGGCCCGCCGACGCGGTAGAAGCTGCTGAATGTTGGGAGACTGCACTGACGCACACAACTGGACCTGTGAGCCTGGTCTTTGCCCGCCAGTCACTGCCGCTGGTGCGCACAATGCATACACCGAGCAACCTCTCAAGCCGAGGCGCTTATGTGCTGCACGAGGCGGCCTGCGGGCCGAGGCTAGTGACGCTATTGGCCACTGGCTCGGAAGTTGCACTCGCCGTGACCGCACGCGAGCAGCTCGAAGCATTGGGGCTAGGCACGGCCGTGGTCTCCATGCCTTGCTGGGAACTCTTCAATGCCCAAGACACAAACTATCACCAAAGCGTGTTGGGTCAAGGCGTTCGCATCGGTATTGAAGCCGCTGTGCGTCAAGGCTGGGATGCTTATCTAGGCATCGATGGCGGCTTTGTTGGCATGAATGGTTTTGGTGCCAGTGGTCCGGCAGATGCGCTGTACAAGCTCTTCAACATCACGGCCGAAGCCGTGGTGGCAGAAGCGAAGAGAAAACTACTTCTTGCCTAGCCCTAAACGCGCAGCGCCTTCGGTGTAGATCTGGGTGCGTTCTTTCATGAACGCATCCATTTGCTCCACGCCGACGTTGACCAATTCAAAGCCATTTTTGGCTGCGAGTTCTTTCATTTCAGGGTCGTTGTTCAGATTGGCCCACAGATCAGACAAACGCTTGCGCTGCTCTGGGGTGGCTGATTTTGGCACGCCAATACCGCGGTAGGCCCCGTCCACCCAATTCACCCCTAACTCTTTGAAGGTCGGCACATCGGGCATGAGCGGGTGGCGCTGCTCCATCGCAATCGCCAGTGGGCGAACGCGCGCCTTGTTGGTGATCGCAAAGGGGCTGTAGGTGATCGCCCCGTCGACCTGACTGCCCAACACCGCGGTGGTCATGTCGCCCGTGCCCTTGAAGGGGATGTAAATCGTCTTGATGTTGAAGGCTGCGTTCAAGCGCTCATGCGCCGCATGGTTGGCCGAGTTCAGCCCCGACCCACCCAGCGAGAACTTGCCCGGCTCTTTTCTGACCGCCACCAAAAACTCAGCAAAGGTCTTGATCGGGCTGGCCACCGGCACCACCAAAATGTCGGGCGTGTAGTGGAACCAATAGACCGGTGTGACGTCTGCCGTCTTGTATTGCACCTGCCCCTCGATGGGCTGGAACACGATGTGTGGCAGGTTGATGCCCACCACGTTGGCACCGTCTGCGGGCAGGCTGTTCATCTGCGTCCACATCAACGCGCCACCGGCACCGGCTTTGTATTGCACGATGGTTTCAATGGCGGCGCATTTCTTTTTCAACACCATTTGTTGGTGGCGTGCTGACAAGTCAGACTCGCCGCCAGGCGGGAAGGCTTGCCAATACTGCACGTTCTTATCGGGGCAAGGCTGAGCCAACGCCGCGGTAGCCATTGCAGCCGAAGCAAAGCCCATCACCCACACTCGCCAAGAGAAATTAAAACGCATGGTGTTGTCTCCGAAAAAAACTTAAGAAATCAAGGCGCACACGGCGTCAGTCACTTGTACCGTGGTGGCCTTGCCGCCCAAGTCACCCGTGTGCAAAGCAGGGTTGGCCGTGACTTGCTCGATGGCTTTCATCAACACCTCGGCCGCTGCGTGCTCGCCCAAGTGCTCTAGCAGCATGACACAGCTCCAGAAAGTACCTACAGGGTTTGCCAGGCCCTTGCCCATGATGTCGAAGGCCGAGCCGTGTATAGGCTCGAACATGCTGGGGTAGCGTCGCTCGGGGTCAATGTTGCCGGTGGGCGCGATGCCCAAGCTACCGGCCAAGGCAGCGGCCAAGTCGCTCAAGATATCGGCGTGCAGGTTGGTGGCCACCAGCGTATCGAGCGTGGCGGGACGGTTGACCATGCGAGCGGTGGCTGCGTCGACCAGCTCTTTGTCCCACGTCACATCGGGAAACTCTTTGCTGATCTCGACCGCAATCTCGTCCCACATCACCATGGCGTGGCGTTGCGCGTTGGACTTGGTCACCACCGTCAACAACTTGCGCGGGCGAGACTGGGCCAGCGTGAAGGCGTAGCGCATGATGCGCTCCACGCCTGCGCGGGTCATCATCGAGACATCGGTGGCCACCTCAATCGGGTGGCCTTGGTGGGCACGACCACCCACGCCAGAATATTCCCCCTCGGAGTTTTCGCGCACGATGACCCAATCGAGGTCCTTCGGTGTGCAGCGCTTGAGCGGTGCATCAATGCCGGGCAAGATGCGCGTGGGGCGCACGTTGGCGTATTGGTCAAAGCCTTGGCAAATCTTCAAGCGCAAACCCCACAGCGTGATGTGGTCGGGAATGTGCGGGTCGCCTGCTGAACCAAACAAGATCGCGTCCATGGGCCGCAAGGCGTCGAGCCCGTCTTTGGGCATCATCTCGCCGTGGGCGCGATACCAGTCACCGCCCCAACCAAAGCTGGTGAACTCGAATTTGAAATCTTTGCGGGCAGAGGCCAACGCTTGCAGCACTTGCTGGCCCGCAGGGACCACCTCTTTGCCAATGCCGTCTCCGGGAATACATGCGATCTTGTAGGTTTTCATGGGTCAGATTTTTTTAAAACACAAGGCACTCTAAGCGTTTCAAGCCAAGACACAAGCCCACAGAGTTAAAGTGGCGACAGTCGCCCAGCCCCTATTTGCTTTATGACCACACTACTCATCCACCGCGCCCGCTGCATTGCCACCCAAGACGATGCCAACACCGAACTCAACGACGCCTCGCTGCTACTGAAGGATGGGCGGATTGAACGCATCATTCCGGCTGGCGAGAACACAGACGCCGAAATTAGCGAACTGCTGACGCAAGTGGACGAAGTGATTGACGCACGCCGCCATGTGGTGGTGCCGGGCCTAATCAACACGCACCACCACATGGTGCAAAGCCTCACGCGTGCTGTGCCGCAGGTGCAAAACGCCGAGCTGTTCAGCTGGCTCAAAGGGCTGTACCCCATTTGGGCAGGCCTCACGCCCGAGATGGTGCTGGTGTCTAACCAAGTGGCCATGGCCGAGCTGCTGCTGAGCGGCTGCACCACCAGCAGCGACCACCTGTACATCTACCCCAACGGCGTGCGACTGGACGACAGCATTGAAGCCGCGCACACCATTGGCATGCGCTTCACCGCCACCCGAGGCAGCATGAGCGTGGGCGAAAGCCAAGGCGGCCTGCCACCCGACCGCGTGGTCGAGAAAGAGCCCTTCATCTTGAAGGAAACCCAACGCCTGATTGAGACCTATCACGACGCCAGCTATGGCGCGATGACGCATGTGGCCGTGGCCCCCTGCTCGCCCTTTAGCGTGAGCCAAGACCTCATGCGCGAAGCCGCCAAACTGGCCCGCGCGTACAAGGTGCGCCTGCACACGCACTTGGCCGAGAACGACCACGACATTGCGTACACCAAAGAAAAATTCAACTGCACGCCCGCGCAATACGCCGAAGACCTAGGCTGGGTGGGGCACGACGTGTGGCACGCCCACTGCGTGAAGTTGGACGAAGAAGGCACCTATTTGTTTGCACGCACACGCACCGGCATTGCCCACTGCCCATGCAGCAACATGCGTTTGTCCAGCGGCATCTTGCCCCTGCGCAAAATGCTAGACGCCGGTGTGCCCATTGGTTTGGGCGTAGACGGCAGCGCCAGCAACGACGCCGCCCACCTGCTGAACGAAGCCCGCCAAGCCATGCTGCTGGCACGCGTGGGCCGAGCACTAGACGACTTTGGCTGCGACCACGGCCCTGCCGAGATGACACCCCGCGACGCCCTGCGCCTAGCCACACGCGGCGGCGCAGAAGTGCTGGGCCGCGCCCACGAGCTGGGGCAAATCAAGCAAGGCTATTGCGCCGACATTGCCATGTTTCGCACCGACACACTCAGCATGGCCGGTGGCGCAGTGCACGACCCCGTGGGTGCGCTGCTGCTATGCGCCAGCGACAACGCGGACTACGTGGTAGTCAATGGGCGCGTGGTGGTGCGCAAGGGTGAGATCGCGACGGTGGATATGGGGCCGTTGATAGAGAGGCATAACCAACTGGCGTTGCAGTTGGTGTTGGGACCGCATTGATCAAACGGTTCACCCCCTAAAAGCACGCCACCCAAATTTGATAAAACCCCTCCTTGTTTTGCAAAGCGCTAGGAGGGTGTGGGAATGAGGCGACTTGAACAGCCGCCACGGCAGCGCGATCCACGGCGGCAAGCCCACTGCTTTGAATCACACGGATAGTTGATGCCACACCGTTTCGCATGCTGAACTCAATGCGTGCCTTGCCCTTAAATCCCAAAGCCTTGGCAGAGCCTGGAACTTCAAATGCAGCTTGCACTGCGGCGGCCAACTTGATGTTGTAGGCGAGAGCCGGATCAACGGCAGATACGGCCGTAGGTGAACCAAGTGATGACGTCGCTGTCGTCGTCTCCTTGCTGAGCGGTTGGACGTTGTGCGGCTCGAGTGCCGTTGGCTGCTGCGCTAAAGCTGTCGCTGATTCTTGCTTAGGCATTGATACAACTTTAGGCTTGGGTTCTTCAAGCAGGGATGATT
>CAIODK010000303.1 GCA_903856995.1 uncultured Burkholderiales bacterium | reverse complement strand
TTGATGCGCTTCGTCGAAGATCACCACACGCACACTCGGTAACAACTCGGCCATGCCCGTTTCACGGACGGCCATGTCGGCAAAAAACAAATGGTGGTTGATCACCACAACATCAGCGCCTAGGGCCTCACGACGTGCTGCGTTGACGTGACAGGTTTTGAACTTGGGGCATTGGGAGCCCAAACAGTTTTCACGGTTGGAGGTGATGAGTGGAATAAGCGGCGAACGCTCATCTAATCCAGGCAACTCGGCCAAGTCCCCCGTTCGCGTGCTGAGCGACCAAGTCTCCACACGCGACAACAAATGCACGGTGTGACGGTCAGGTATCTGCGTGTCGCGTCGGGCCATCTCCATGCGGTGTGTACATAAATAGCTGGAGCGGCCTTTGAGCAAAGCCAAGCGAACAGGCAAGTTAAGCGCTTGCACCAAGCGTGGCAAATCACGCGAGAAAAGCTGATCTTGCAAGGCCTTGGTTGCCGTAGAGAGCAGCACACGTTCTCCACTCAGCAGCGCAGGCACCAAATAAGCGAAGGTCTTGCCTACGCCAGTCCCAGCCTCCACCACCAAACTGCCCCCATGCGCAACCACATCGGCCACAGCCAGAGCCATATCGGTTTGCCCTTGGCGTGGGCTGAAATGGTCGGTGGCACGCGCCAACACACCTAAAGGTGCAAAGGCCTCTTGCACCATGTCACGCAAAGGATGGGTCATTCGCCGGGTCGCGGCAGCGGGGCTGCAGGCTCTTTGTTGCGCTCGCGCAGTTTCTTTTCTAGGTCCGCTTTGTGCTGAGCGGCTTCACGCTGGCGTAGCTCATACTCGCCGCGCTTGGTGCCTTGGAGCGCATGCTCGATTTGTTTTTTTGCATTCTCATCGGCCGTCTCTTTGGATGCCGCGATGGAGGCTGCACGACGTGCTTCAGCATCTTTGGTTTGCGCTTCGCTGTTACGTTCAGCGATGCTGCCTCGCGTCTCCTCAGCATGGATCTGACGCTCTAATGCATTAAAGCGCAGCTCATCTTTACGCAAAATTTTATTGGCTTCAATGCGGCGGTCACGTGCCTCTATGCGACAGCTGGTGACATCAAAATTCTGATAACACTGCTTCATTTCTTGCTTGTATTTCTCTTCAAACTGCTGGCGCTGAAGGGTCAAACGGGTCCGCTCTTCGTCCCGCTGGGCCTCGGAGGGAAAACCTGAAACCAACTCAGCGCTCCATGCGAAAGCACAGAAAAAAACATTTAAAAAAATCACTTGTTTCTTCATGTCAACCCCGTATCCACCGTGCGACGCTCTAGCGCCAGGAACTCAGCCGATTGCATCTCATTCAACCGCGATACCGTGCGTGGGAACTCATGCGACATCGGACCTTCGGTGTACAGCTCTTCCGGCGGTACAGCAGCCGACAACATCAACTTGACACGGCGGTCGTACAACACATCCACCAACCAGGTAAAGCGACGCGCTTCGGCTGCTTTGTTGACCGGCATGTGAGGCACATCACTCAGCAACACAGTGTGGAATTGGCTGGCTATTTCCAAATAATCGTTCTGCGACCTGGGACCGCCGCAAAGCGATTTGAAATCAAACCAGACCACACCACCGGCGCGACGGCGAGCTTTGATTTCGCGCGATTCAATATGCAAAACAGGCGCCTCGTCTTGGCACTCTGCCAATCGATTGAATGCACTGGTCATCGCAGCATCCGCCTTCTCACCTAAGGGACGCAAATACAGCGCCACTTGCTCCAAGGTGCGACGACGATAGTCCGTGCCGTTGTCCACGTTGATGATTTCCAACTCTTTGTTGAGTAACGCAATCGCAGGCAAAATTCGGTCGCGGTGCATGCCACCCGGATAGAGATCGTCGGGCTTGAAATTGGAGGTCGTCACAAAACCCACGCCGTTTTCAAACAAAGCATCCAGCAAACGATGCAAGATCATGGCATCGGTGATGTCCGCCACATGGAATTCATCAAAGCAAATCAGCTTGAATCGTTTGGACATTTTCTTGCCCAGCACATCCAATGGGTTGACCGTGCCTTGCAACTCGCGCAGCTCGCGATGCACCTCACGCATGAACTCGTGAAAGTGCAGGCGCGTTTTACGCTTGATGGGCACTGCCTCAAAAAAACAATCCATCAAAAAACTTTTGCCGCGTCCCACGCCACCATACATGTAAACGCCACGCGGAATCGAGGGGCGATTCACCAACTTCTTAAGGGTGTTAGAGCGTTTCTCTTTGTAGGCAGCCCACTCGCTGGCACAGCGTTCCAGCGCATCGATGGCACGCAGCTGCGCAGGGTCGCTTTGGAAGCCTCGAATTTTGAGTTCTTTGAGGTAGTTTTGATGTACGGGTTGGTTGACTGACATAAGCGCTCTATTGTGCCTTGCTCATGAAAAAAGCCCGTTGAACCAACGGGCTTTTTAGCAGTAAAGCAATGAACAATGTTAGAAGTTCAAGGTACGCTTGTCCACAGCCAAAGCCGCTTCTTTCGTCGCTTCAGACAAGGAAGGATGCGCATGGCAAATGCGTGCGATGTCTTCGGCTGAGGCCTTGAACTCCATCGCCACCACGGCTTCAGAGATCAACTCGGAAACCTGAGGGCCCACCATGTGGACGCCCAAGATTTCGTCGGTCGTGGCATCGGCCAAGAACTTCACCATACCGGTGGTGTCGCCCAAAGCGCGTGCACGGCCGTTCGCGAGGAACGGGAACGTGCCGGCTTTGTATGCAACGCCGTCAGCCTTGAGCTGCTGCTCTGTTCGGCCCACCCAAGCAATTTCAGGGCTGGTATAGATGACCCAAGGGATGGTATTGAAGTTGACGTGACCGTGTTGGCCAGCAATACGCTCAGCGACAGCCACGCCCTCTTCTTCCGCCTTGTGCGCGAGCATAGGTCCACGCACCACATCGCCCACCGCCCACACGCCGGGCACGTTGGTTTTGCAGTCACCGTCGACCACAATGGCGCCGCGCTCGTCGAGCTGCAGGCCAATGGCTTCTGGGTTCAAACCAATCGTGTTGGCCACGCGACCGATGGAGATGATGAGCTTGTCGGCATCCAAAACCACGGCTTCGCCTTTGGCGTTGGTGTAGTTGACGGTGACGCCCTTCTTGCCGTTGACGATCTCGCCGACTTTCACGCCGAGTTCGATCTTCAGGCCTTGCTTGTCAAACGCCTTCTTGGCTTCTTTGGCGATTTGCTCGTCCACAGCGCCGAGGAAGGTGGGCAGACCTTCGAGGATGGTCACATCAGCGCCCAGACGACGCCAAACAGAACCCATCTCCAAACCGATCACACCCGAACCAATCAAGGCCAGCTTCTTAGGCACAGCGCCAACACGCAACGCGCCGTCGTTGGACAGCACGTTGACTTCGTCAAATGGGGTGCCTGGCAACGCACGGGCGTTCGAGCCTGTCGCGATGATGATGTGCTTGCCCGTGATCACCTCTTCAGCCTTGCCTGCCACGTTGATTTCGTGACCGGCTACGGTGGTTTTGACAAACGAAGCGCGACCGTGGAAGAACGTGACCTTATTTTTCTTCAATAAGTACAAGATGCCGTCGTTGTTTTGCTTAACAACGTTGTCCTTGCGAGCCAGCATCTTGGCAACATCCATCTTCACATCCTTGGCACTGATGCCATGGTCTGCGAAATGGTGGTTGGCATGGTCAAAGTGTTCGCTGGACTGCAGCAAAGCCTTAGACGGGATGCAACCCACGTTGGTACAGGTGCCGCCGGGTGCTGGGCCACCGGCTGCGTTTTTCCACTCGTCGATACATGCGACTTGGAAACCGAGTTGTGCAGCGCGGATGGCTGCGATGTAGCCACCAGGGCCACCACCAATGACGACGACGTCGAATTGTTTACTCATAGGAATCTCTGGAATTAGATATCAAACAACAAGCGAGCTGGATCTTCCAGAGCTTCTTTCATTGCCACCAAGCCCAAGACAGCTTCGCGGCCGTCAATGATGCGGTGGTCGTAAGACATGGCAAAGTAGTTCATAGGACGAACCACGACCTGGCCGTTTTCAACCATGGCGCGGTCTTTGGTCGCGTGCACGCCAAGAATCGCAGATTGTGGTGGGTTGATGATCGGTGTGGACATCATGGAGCCGAAGGTGCCACCGTTAGAGATGGAGAAAGTACCGCCGGTCATCTCTTCGAGACCCAACTTGCCGTCACGGGCTTTGGCACCGAACTCACCAATTTTCTTCTCGATGTCAGCAAAACTCATTTGATCTGCGTTGCGCAAAATTGGCACCACCAAACCGCGTGGTGAACCCACAGCGATACCGATGTCGAAGTAGCCGTGGTAGACGATGTCGTTGCCATCGACTGACGCATTCAAAACGGGGAACTTCTTCAAGGCGTGCACGGCCGCTTTGACGAAGAAGCTCATGAAGCCGAGCTTGACGCCATGTTCTTTTTCGAAACGATCCTGCATGCGTTTGCGCATGTCCATGACAGGCGCCATGTTGATTTCGTTGAAGGTGGTCAGAATGGCGTTGGTCGACTGCGATTGCAACAGACGCTCGGCCACACGGGCGCGCAGACGTGTCATGGGCACGCGTTGCTCTGGGCGGTCACCCAAAGCGACTGAGGGAGCAGCCACTTGCGGCAATGCTTTGGTCGGTGCGCCAGTGGGGATCACAGCGGCTGTAGATTGAACGCCACCTGCCACAGCGGACAGCACATCACCTTTGGTGACGCGGCCGTCTTTGCCTGTGCCAGACACAGAGCCCGCGGCCAAATGATTGTCTGCCATCAGCTTGGCGGCGGCAGGCATAGCCACACCTGCTTTGCTGCTGGAGACTGCGGCGGCGGCAGCTGGGGCAGCAGCGGCTTGAGCTGGTGCAGCTGCAGGCGCAGCAGCAGAGGCTTTGCCATCTGTATCGATGCGGGCGATGAGCTGTTCAGCAGCCACCGTGCCACCATCGGCAACGAGGATTTCACACAACACGCCAGCAGCAGGTGCGGGCACTTCGAGCACGACTTTGTCGGTCTCGATGTCGATCAAAATTTCGTCAGCAGCGACGAACTCGCCAACTTTCTTTTTCCATTGCAGCATGGTGGCTTCAGCCACGGATTCGGACAGCTGTGGGACTTTAACTTCTACGATTGCCATATGAATTCTTTCTTGATGTGTATGTTCGGTTCAACGATTTATTATTTGGTCAGCACGAAGCCCTTGAGCTTGCTGAATGCACCTTCGACCAGCGACTTTTGCTGCTCTTGGTGCAAGTGTGAGTAACCCACGGCAGGTGAAGCAGAAGCAGCACGACCCGAGTAGCCCAGCTTTTGGCCTGGCAACATGTTTTCGTGGATGTAGTGCTGCACGAAGAACCATGCGCCTTGGTTTTGTGGCTCATCTTGTGTCCACACCAAATCTGTGGCGTTGGGGTACTTCTTGAGCTCTGTCGCAAAGGCTTTGTGCGGGAAGGGGTAGAGCTGTTCGGCGCGCAAGATAGCCACGTCGTCAGCGCCCAACTCTTCACGCTTTTTGACCAAGTCGTAGTAAACCTTGCCTGAGCAAACCAAAATGCGTTTGACCTTGTCGGTCTTCAGCGCTTTGTTTTCAGGAATGATGGTTTGGAATGAACCTTTGGTGAATTCAGAGACGGGCGAAGTGGCGTCTTTGTTACGCAACAACGACTTCGGTGTGAAGATGATCAAAGGCTTGCGCAAGTCGCGCACCATTTGACGGCGCAACACGTGGAAGATCTGGCTGGCTGTGGTGGGCTGCACGATCTGCATATTGGTGTCAGCCGCCAATTGCATGAAGCGCTCAAGACGTGCAGAGCTGTGCTCTGGGCCTTGGCCTTCGTAGCCATGCGGCAACATCAAGGTCAAGCCGTTAACGCGGCCCCACTTAACTTCACCCGAGGCGATGAACTGATCGATCACCACTTGGGCACCGTTGGCGAAGTCACCGAACTGAGCTTCCCAAATCACCATGGTGTTGGGATCGTTGGAGGCATAGCCGTACTCAAAACCGAGCACAGCTTCTTCAGACAAGATCGAATCAATCACGGTGAAGGGCGCTTGGTTCTCCGTCACGTTTTGCAACGCGACGTAGGTTCCGGTATCCCACTTTTCACGTTTTTGATCGTGAATCACAGCGTGACGGTGCGTGAACGTGCCACGACCGCAATCTTCGCCAGACAAGCGCACGGGGTAGCCACTGGCCACCAAGGATGCGAAAGCCATGTGTTCTCCCATACCCCAATCTACTGGGTTTTCACCCCGGCCCATTGCGGCACGGTCGTCGTACACCTTTTTCACCAACTGGTGAGGCGTGACAGAGGCAGGAATCGTGGTGATTTTTTCAGCCAAACGTTTCCATTCGGCCATGGGGATCGCGGTTTCACCGGCGTCGGTCCACTTCTTACCCATGAAGGGCGACCAGTCCACCGTGAACTTGGTTTTGAAGTTGGTCAACACAGGATCATCGGTGTGCTTGCCTGCATCCAAAGCGGCGCGGTAAGCCTTGGCCATATCGTCACCCAAGGTGTCGCCCAAGCCTTGCGTCGCCAATTTTTCAGCGAACAATTTGCGGGTCCCAGGGTGAGCAGCGATTTTTTTGTACATCAACGGCTGTGTCAGCGCTGGCGTGTCTTGCTCGTTGTGGCCGAGTTTACGGAAACACACAATATCGAGCACCACGTCCTTACTGAAGGTCATCCGGTATTCGAGTGCCAGTTGCGTGGCCAACACCACGGCTTCTGGATCGTCACCATTGACGTGCAACACAGGCGCTTCGACCATCTTGACGATGTCGGTACAGAACACGCTGGAGCGCATGTCGCGTGGATCAGAGGTGGTGAAACCGATTTGGTTGTTCACAATGATGTGCACCGTGCCGCCGGTGGTGTAACCACGGGTTTGGGCCAATGCCAACGTTTCTTGGTTCACGCCTTGGCCGCCGAAGGCTGAGTCGCCGTGCACCAACACGGGCAACACCTGTTTGCCTTGCGGGTCAGCGCGGCGGTCCATACGGGCGCGCACAGAACCTTCAACGACGGGGTTGACGATTTCCAAATGCGAAGGGTTGAACGCGAGTGACAAATGAACAGGGCCGCCAGCTGTCGATACGTCCGAGCTAAAACCTTGGTGGTACTTGACGTCGCCGGATGGCAACTCTTCAGGCGCGGTGTGGTCGAATTCAGCGAACAAGTCAGCAGGTAACTTACGCATGGTGTTGACCAACACGTTCAAACGGCCACGGTGGGCCATTCCGATCACCACTTCTTGCACGCCTTTGAGGCCAGCTTGCTGAATCAATTCATCCATCGCAGCGATGAAACTCTCACCACCTTCGAGGGAGAAGCGCTTTTGACCCACGTATTTGGTGTGCAGGTAACGCTCCAAGTGGTGGATCTGCCGTCCACCGCCGCGCGCCATGTGCAAGTGCTGCGCATGCAACCCGGCATGAGCGCCTTGGTCAACCATTGGGCGCAACCCTTGGG
>CAIODK010000302.1 GCA_903856995.1 uncultured Burkholderiales bacterium | reverse complement strand
GCCTGGCGATCACCAAATGGCAGTGCCACGCGTGGACCGCTACCGCCGTCCCTACGAGGGCACCAATAACCCCGTGGAAGCCATGCAGGGCTACCTCGACTGGGAGTTTGGACTGGTCGATCAGCTGGCCCGCGACGGCACGCACCACTTCAAAGTCATCTAAGCCCCGACACAGCAAAAGCCTAAGCAAACATTGCTACAGTCTTGCACTCGTTCCAACCTTTATTTCTGAAAAGTACACCACCATGTCACGCACCGTTCAATGCATCAAACTCGGCACCGAAGCAGAGGGCCTCGATTTGCCGCCCTACCCCGGTGAACTGGGCAAACGCATTTGGGAAAGCGTCAGCAAACAAGCTTGGGCCGATTGGATCAAGCAGCAAACCATGCTGGTCAACGAAAACCGTTTGAACCTCGCCGACCTGCGCGCCCGTGAATACCTGAAGCGCCAAATGGAAAAACATTTCTTCGGCGACGGCGCTGATGCCGTGCAAGGCTACGTGCCCCCCAGCGCTTAAAGCTGCGTGGCCTTCACGCACCCAGCGCACGCATGGCACGGCTGTCGCAGCTGGTGCCACACCCAAGCCAGCTTTGATGAGCTGGCTTTTCTACGTCTGTGGCACGACTGGTCGGCTGACGCCCAACGCCCCACCCACATGCACGTGGTTGCGCACACCGAGCAGCCGCTGCAAGCCGATGCATTGCTGAGCGCGGCTGCACCGCACCCCGCCCTGCGGCTCCTCGCCCAACAACTGGCCGCGCAATGCTGGGGCTTGTTGCCGGGCCTTCACCGCCTGCGCTTTGCGCTTGCCCCCACCGGGGATGACTGCCTCGCGCTCACCCTGTGCGTGGGCGCACATGCGTCATGGCCCGAGTTTGCGCACCTGCTGCGCGCACACCCCACTGGCCCTTGCCAAATGCCCAGCGACACAGCGGCCTTGCACGCGCGCACCGTGACCATCATTGGCGCAGGCATTGCCGGTGCAGGCACCGCACGCGCACTGGCCGAGCGCGGCTGGCAGGTGACGGTGCTAGACGCGGGCGCAGCGCCTGCAGCCGGCGCATCAGGCCTCCCCGTGGGCGTGGTGGCCCCGCACACCTCGCACGACGACAGCGGCGTATCGCGCCTGTCGCGTGCGGGCTTACGCTACATGGAACAAACCATGCGCAGCCGGTTGATCGAAGGCGTGGATTGGGGCTGCACAGGCGTGCGCGAACGTCGCCTGCCCGGCAAAACCAGACGCGGCGGCGTGCCTCTGAGCTGGCTAGGCGAGCACGCCCACACCGCCAACGACTGGACACGCAAAGCACCACCTCCCGCGCCCGATGACGCCTACTGGCACCCACGCGGGGCGTGGTTGCGACCTGTCCAGTTGGTGCACGCCTTGCTGAACCACCCCAACATTCGTTGGCAAGGCAACGCGAAAGCCGATGCGTTGCGACGCGTGGATACACAGTGGCAAGTGCTGCAAGGCGACACGGTCTTAGCTGAATCGGCACGCGTGGTGTTGGCCGCAGGCCCCGGCTCTGCCGCACTGGTCGCCACCGCCACTGAAGACGGCAGCAGCCCACGCATCAACCCACTGCGCGGACAAATCTCTTGGGGCCTGATGGCCGATGTGCCCAACGCATCGAATGGTTCGCCCATGCCCATCACTCCAGTGAACGGCCATGGCAGCTTTGTGCACAACATCACCTCGCCCGACGGACCCGCTTGGTACACAGGCGCCACGTATGACCGCATCAACAGCGATGCCCGCTTGCTCGATGTGGACCATGCCGAAAACTTAGAGCGCTTGCAAGCCTTAGAGCCAGACACCGCTGCCGCACTTGCCCCCCTGTTTGCCACCGTGGGCTCAGACGCACCCCTTGTGCACGGCTGGGCCGGCGTGCGCTGTGGTGTGCACGACCGCTTACCCATGACAGGCCGCGTGTGGAACGCGCCCGAGGGCTTGTACATGAACACAGCCATGGGCTCGCGCGGTTTGACGCTGGGTTTGCTCTGCGGCGAATTGCTGGCCGCACAATGGCACGGCGAGCCACTCGCCATTGAAGCCCGACTCGCCCAGTTTTTAGACGCCACACGCTTCAAGCCCAAAGCCTGAACAGAGGAATGCACCGCACATGACCCACGCTTCATCTGACACCACGACGCAAGACAACGCGGCGGAACAAGCCGCCCCCACAGCGGTCAGCTTCGCTGAAGCATTTTGGTTTTGGCTCAAGCTCGGCTTCATCAGCTTTGGTGGGCCTGCGGGGCAAATTGCCATCTTGCATCAAGAGCTGGTGGAGCGCCGCCGTTGGTTGTCTGAGCGACGCTTCTTGCACGCCCTCAATTACTGCATGGTGTTGCCAGGGCCTGAAGCGCAGCAGCTGGTCACCTACATCGGCTGGCTCATGCACAAGCGTTGGGGCGGTGTGGTGGCAGGGGCTTTGTTTGTGTTGCCTTCGCTGGCCATCCTCATTGCGTTGTCGTGGGTGTATATCGCGTTTGGCGATGTGCCATGGGTGGCCGGTTTGTTGTTTGGCATCAAGCCAGCTGTCACCGCCATCGTGGTGCAAGCAGCGCATCGCATTGGATCAAGGGCGCTGAAGAACCAAGTGCTGTGGGCCATTGCGACTGCATCGTTCGTGGCCATCTTTGCGCTGGACGTTCCCTTCCCCCTGATCATCGGCGTGGCCGCTGCCGTGGGCTATGTCGGTGGGCGCGTGTCGCCCCACACGTTTCAAACCGGAGGGGGGCATGGCGCATCGAACGCGTCTTATGGCCCCGCGCTGATGGACGACCACACGCCACCACCCGCGCACGCACATTTCAGCTTCGCAGGTTTGGCACAGGTGCTGTGCGCAGGCGTGGTGCTTTGGGCCGTGCCCATGGGCGTGTTGTGCGCCGTGTTGGGGTGGGAGCATGGGTTCACACAAATGGCTTGGTTCTTCACCAAAGCAGCCTTGCTCACCTTTGGTGGCGCGTATGCCGTGCTGCCTTATGTGTACCAAGGTGCGGTCAGCCAGTTTGGCTGGGTCACGCCCACGCAAATGATGGACGGCTTGGCCTTGGGCGAAACCACGCCTGGCCCGCTCATCATGGTGGTGGCGTTTGTGGCGTTCATCGGCGGCTATGTCAAAGCGCTACTCGGCCCTGAGAGCTTGTTTGCAGCAGGTGCATTGGCTGCCTGCTTGGTGACGTGGTTCACGTTTTTGCCTTCGTTCATCTTCATCTTGGCGGGCGGCCCCTTGGTCGAGAGCACGCACCGCAACCTCAAGTTCACAGCCCCGCTCACCGCCATCACAGCGTCGGTGGTGGGCGTGGTGCTCAACCTCGCCTTGTTCTTTGGCTATCACCTGTTGTGGCCCGAAGGCTTTGCAGGTGCATTTGATGCGCGCTCAGCCCTGATTGCGGTGGGCGCGGCGGTGGCACTTTTCAAATACAAACGCAGTGTGATGGAAGTCATCTGCCTTTGTGCCTTGGTGGGATTAACCGTCAAACTGCTGCCGCTATAAACATGCACACACTTGAACAGCTGCGCCGTGGTGAACTGAGGGGCATCAAACGCCTGCAAATGCGATGCGGCTTGACCGAATTTCCGAGAGAAATTTTTAGCCTTGCCGACTCTCTGGAAATCTTAGATTTATCTGGCAACCAACTGAGCGCTCTGCCCGACGACTTGCCACGCTTGCACAAGCTACGCGTGATTTTTTGCTCAGACAACCCCTTCTCCGAACTGCCCGAAGTGCTGGGCCAATGCACGCAGCTCAGTATGGTGGGTTTCAAAGCCAACCGCATTGCGCACGTGTCGCCCAAGGCTTTGCCACCGCTCTTGCGCTGGCTCATTTTGACGGACAACGCACTCACCGAGCTACCTGCAGAGATTGGCCAATGCGCACACATGCAAAAGCTGATGCTGGCCGGCAACCAGCTACGCGCCTTGCCGCCCGAGCTGGCCCACTGCAAGCGCTTAGAGCTGCTGCGCATCTCAGCCAATCGAATGACCGAGCTACCCGCATGGCTGCTGCAACTGCCCCGCCTGACTTGGCTGGCATTTGCGGGCAACCCCTTTGCACACGCGCTTGAAGCACAAGCCTTGGCCAACGCCCCCACGCCGCACATTGCATGGCAACGCTTGCAGCTGCAACACCCATTGGGCGAAGGTGCATCCGGTGTGATTCATCAAGCGGTGCTGAGCCACGAAGACGGTGAACAAACCGTGGCGGTGAAGCTGTTTAAAGGCGCCGTCACCAGCGATGGTTTGCCCGACTGCGAAATGGCCGCCTGCATGCACGCAGGGGCACACCCACATGTGGTGTCGGCCATAGGTCGCGTGACCGAGCACCCAGACCACACGCAAGCCTTGGTGATGCCGCTGATTGCGCCCGCGTTTGGCAACCTCGCTGGCCCACCCAGCCTAGAGAGCTGCACACGCGATGTGTACCCCCCCACCAACGCTTTGACTGGCCAACCACGCTGCGCATGGCGCAGAGCATTGCATCAGCCACGCAGCACTTGCACGCACGCGGCATCACGCATGGCGACTTGTACGCCCACAACATCTTGCACACCGCAGAGGGCGACGCCTTGCTGAGCGACTTTGGCGCTGCTGCATTTTTTGATGTGTGTGATGCAACACTGGCACAAGGTTTAGAAAAACTCGAAGTGCGCGCTCTGGGTTGCCTGCTGGAAGAGCTGGCTTTGCAGTGTGATGCAACACCCGACGACGTTCACCTGCATCAGGCATTGGCCCACCTCGCACAACAGTGCATGGGGGATAAGCCTGCCATACGCCCCAGCTTGGCTCAGGTGTGCGCCGAGCTACAAACACCGCAAGCTAGCTGAACCAATAAGGCCAGTCACGCATCAATCGTGCTTGTGTGAGGCGCGCCATCCCAAGCGTGCGTCCAAGGCCTCTGACTGACGCACCACGGGGTCGTAGTCCATGTCGCCAAAATCAGCCGCATCCAAATGCAAGTAGTGGGCAGACTTCTCGCCGGCCACAGGCCAGTTGGGTTGAGGGGTCTGTGCCGTCGCCACGAGCTGCATGCGCACCGTGGTTGCGCCTTGTACGTGGCGTGTCAGGCGGTGAGGCAGTTCAAGCGCAGGCAACCAATCCACGTCGAGAAGCACCTTGCCCAGCCTTCCTCGCAAATGCATTCGGGTCTCGCGCCCCTTGCCCTGCTGTGAAACCAGCTTGAGTTGCGCCAACTCCGCAGAGTCAACAAAGCGGGACAACGAGGCCCAATCGACGTTGACCTGCAAGGTGGCCAGCTCCCCTGTGCTGTAGTCGACCACACGCTGGTCGTCATGAAACACACGCTCGAAGCTGATGCGCTGTTGGGCATCGCGGTACCACACCTCGTCCACGTTTCCCTTGAGCACGGCAATCCGCTGCGCATCTCGGTAAAAGTACCAGGTGTGATGCTGAGGTTTGTCGCGTTGCTTGCCAGCAGATGCGCGCTCTACCGTCACCACATAACGTGCAGCAAGGGGTGCAGCTTCATGGGCATGCGCAGCAACAGCCAGCAACCCAGCCACAGTGAACGAAAGCAAAAAGGTGAGTGCGCGTGTTTTCAAAATGGTGGGCCGCCAGCAGTTGTCTAAAAATTATTTCAGCGCTTCCATCATCACGTGGAAGATCCAGTTTTGCTCCATCGAACCGCGTACCAAATGGGCTTTGGGGCCACGTGCGTAGATCGCCACATCTTCACCGGCATGCGTCTCAGAGGCCAGTGGCACGGTGGCTTCTTGCATGAAATTGACATCTGTCGTGTCCACATTCGTCAAGTCTGGGCGACCCCCCGCACGAACCCCGGGTCCGTTTGCGTAGCCCAACGTGGTGAAGGGGCGGCCATTGGCGTCCAAGCTATTTTTAAGCGCTGCGCCGTCCTTTGCAGGCACTTCACGCACGAGGCCCAAGATGTTGTTACCGCGACTGGGATAGCCTGCGATGGTGAACGTGTGGCTGTGGTCAGCGGTGACAATGATCAGGGTGTCCTCCAACGCGCCCGCCGCCTTCAACACATCCACCGTGCGCTGGATGGAATTGGAAAACTCGATGGTGTCGATCAAAGCACGGTGGGCATTGCCTGCGTGGTGGGCGTGATCAATGCGGCCACCTTCCACGTGCAGGAAGAAGCCCTTGGGATCTTTCAGCAAGACACGCAGGGCCTTGTCCGTCATCTCGGTCAATGAGGGTTCGCCAGCGGGGTCGTTGGCACGGTCAGCTTCGTATTGCGCATGCGAAGGCTCAAACAAACCAAGCAAGTAGCTGTTGTTGGCGGGCTCAAACGCATCGAATTGCGCCTTGTTCCAAGCGTAGGCCGCTCGACCGTATGGACTGCGAGAGGTCACCCACTCTTGCGTCAAATCACGGCCATCCAACCGGCGGCCTTTGTCTTTGGGGTACTCAGGATCGATCACAGAATTAGGCATGAAATAGGTGCGACCACCGCCCATGGCCACCTTCAGACTTTTGCGCACACTGGGCGACACCTCAATCATTTGGCGCGCAATGTCCTTCACGGCGTTCTCGGCACCTTGGCATGCAGCACCTGTGTTGACATCGGTCTTGGGCAAGTTGGCATCAGCCTCCCAATCGCGCATGGCCGTGTGGGCATACAAGGCGGCTGGAGTGGCATGGGTGATACGAGCCGTGGACACAATGCCAGTCGACTTACCTAAATCAGCAGCGTGCTCGAGCACGCTGCGTACTTTTTTGGAATCAATCACGGCTGCGTTGCATTCACCACGGGCGGTGGTGTGGTTGACCGACAACATGCCTTCACGCGCCTTGTAGCCTGTGGCGATGGCCGTCATGGTTGGGGCAGAGTCAGAGGTTTGCTGATCCCACGAATAGGTTTTGGACAATGCGGTGTAGGGGAAGCGGTCAAAAGACAAGCGGTTTTCTTCGCCGGGTTGACGCTTGAGCTGGCCTTCCAAGATACGGGCCGCCGTGATGGTGCTGATGCCCATGCCATCGCCAACAAACAAAATCACGTTTTTGGCACGACGGTTGTTGTCGTGCAGCGCCTTACCCTGCTCAATGAAAGACTTACCCGAATTGAACCAGTCAGCCACGGCCTCCGGCCCTTGGACTACTGGCGTAGCTTGGGCATTGACAGTCGCGTGGGCAAAGAGGCTGACGGCAAGCGCAACAGCAGAGATCAAAGGGCGATTCATCTGGACATTCCTTTAACGCGTTGAAAGTAAATTTGGATTGACAACAAGCAACCTATTTTGGGTAATCAGCATGACAACGATATGACATATTTTTGTCATGAAAAAACGGTAATATTGTTTTCATGAAACACGGCACACTCCTCGCAGCTATTGATTTGGGCTCCAACAGCTTTCGCCTTGAAATTGGCCGTTACGACCACGGACAAATTCAACGCATAGCCTATCTCAAAGAAACAGTTCGTCAAGGCAATGGCCTGGATGAGGACCGCAACCTCACCCCAGAAGCCATGCAACGTGGCTGGGACTGCTTGGCGCGTTTTGCCGAACGCTTGTCTGGCTTTAAAAAATCACAGGTGCGCGCCGTCGCCACACAAACACTGCGGGAAGCCAAAAACCGAGAAGAGTTTTTGCAACGGGGCTGCGAAATTTTAGGTTTCCCCATCGAAGTCATTGCAGGCACCGAAGAAGCTCGCCTGATTTACCAAGGCGTGGCGCACTTGCTACCGAGCGACGACGAACGGCGTTTGGTGGTCGACATTGGGGGGCGCTCCACAGAATTGGTGCTGGGACACAGCCTTGATGCCACAGAAACAGCCTCGTTTCGCGTCGGCAGCGTGGCTTGGTCGATGAAGTACTTTCCAACCGGCGAGTTCACCGAACAAACTTTTTACCGCGCAGAAATTGCGGCGCAAGCCGTTCTTGAAGAAGCGCTCACAGCCTACCCTCGCAGCCAATGGACCAAAGCCTACGGTGCATCGGGCACCGTGGGTGCAGTCGCTGAGATTTTGGCGCTGGCTGGGTTCCCTGAAGGCGAAATCAGCATGGACGGGCTGGACTGGCTGGTGAAATATTTGGTCCGTGCGGGCAACGTCAGTAAGGTGCAACTCGAAGGACTGAAAGAAGACCGTCAGGCCGTGATTGGCGGGGGCGTCAGCATCTTGCGTGCCTTGATGGTGCTCTTAAAAATCACCACACTCTACGTGGCACAAGGCGCCCTGCGTCATGGCGTGCTTTATGAAATGGTGGAGCGTGAAGACCACAACACCGACACACGCGATCTATCCGTGCAACGCTTGGCTGTCAAGTTTTCAGTTGACCCGCAACAAGGTCAACGCGTCGGACAAGTTGCGCTGCATTTGCTCCAAGGGATGAGCCTCCGGTCAAAGGAAGATGACACACCCATGGACCGCATGCGCCGAAAACTCAATTGGGCCGCCCAGCTGCACGAGGTAGGTGCAGCCATTTCGCACAGCGACTATCACAAGCATGGCGCCTACATATTGGACAACGCCGACCTCGTCGGCTTCAGCATGCCAGAGCTTCACCGACTCGGCCTGTTGGTATTGGGGCAACGTGGCAAACTGAAAAAGCTTGAAGTAGAGCTGGAAGAAAACGAATTCGCCAAAATGCTGATGGCTTTGCGTCTGAGCTTGATTCTTTGTCATGCCCGTCAAGACCCGGACCACTTAGCGCTAGCCCTTCACTGCGACGACCACAAACAACGCATCACGCTCACGGCGCCCGAAACTTGGGCCAACGACTACCCACAATCTGCACATTTATTGAAACAAGAGGCCGTGTCTTGGCAGAAAGCATCCTGGTCTTTTGACTTCATGACAAAACCATGACACATATGACACTTGGTGTTTTAAATTAAACGGTATAAACTGTTTACT
>CAIODK010000301.1 GCA_903856995.1 uncultured Burkholderiales bacterium | reverse complement strand
GAGGCCAAGCGCAGCAACACCACACGTAGATCACGCGAGAAGGCCAGCAACATCTTGCGCACGTTTTCGGTTTGCATCGCTGCGGCTTGAGACTCTGCAGCCACCGCACGCGCCATGCGCTGCACGCGAATCAAGCGCGTGGTCTCCATGGCCAGCTCGGCATAGCTTGAACCAAAGGCTTTGGCGATGACGTCTTCTGGCTTTTGCAAATGCTCTGCGGCGTACACCAGATACGACGCGGCTTGCATCGCCTCAGAGCCACCAATTTGGTCGAGGATGCTCGCCGTTGCATCGGCATGCGACAGCACGTCTTCGCCTGTGTCGAGTACGGCCCCCATCAACAAGGGTTGGGCGAAGGCACGCGCACGCAACAAGGCCTCGGGTTGATCCGGTAAATCTTGCAAGGACGCGCTCAAACGCGAGGCGTGTTGCATTTCTCCGTTATGTTTCATGTAAGCCGCTGAACCGCATAATGTCTATAAGTTTCTCATCGTAATGCATGGAGTTTTAAAAATGTCTGAACGCACACTTATCGGTAAAACAGCTCTCGTCACAGGCTCAACCAGCGGCATTGGTTTAGGCATAGCCAAATCGTTGGCACGCCAAGGTGCCAACATCATTCTCAATGGATTTGGGGATACGGAAGGACCCAAACGTGAAGTGGCAGCATTTGGCGTCAAAGTGGGCTACCACGGCGCAGACATGAGCAAGGCCTCAGAGATTGAAGCCATGATGCAGTTTGCGGCAGATACTTTTGGTGGTGTCGATATTTTGGTGAACAACGCCGGTATTCAGCACGTGGCATCTGTTGAAGACTTCCCTGTGGAGCGTTGGGACGCCATCATCGCGATCAACCTCACCAGCGCCTTCCACACCTCGCGCTTGGCACTGCCACACATGCAAAAGACCAACTGGGGCCGCATCATCAACGTGGCATCTATCCACGGCTTGGTGGGTTCGGCAAACAAATCCGCTTATGTCGCAGCGAAGCACGGCATTGTGGGCTTGACCAAAGTCACCGCGCTTGAAAACGCCACCACAGGCGTCACTTGCAATGCCATTTGCCCCGGCTGGGTCTTGACCCCCCTCGTTCAAACGCAGGTGGATGCCAAAGCGGCGGCCTTGAATATCTCAAACGATGAATCTATCAAGCTCTTGTTAGGTGAAAAAGAACCTTCCCTGCAATTCACGACGCCCGAGGAGTTGGGCGAACTGGCCGTTTTCTTCTGCTCCGCAGCGGGCAACAACGTGCGTGGCGTAGCTTGGAACATGGACGGTGGTTGGGTCGCTCAGTAAAGGTAACACTCAAAGGCGCGGGTAGATTTGGCGAAACTTTCTCATACTAAATAACTAAAATACATAAATTTCCTACTTACAATTACAACAAATAACCAAATCTCTCGTACCTTCGAGGCATGACACAAATCTACCCCCGAGAAACCAACAAATTTGCAGACCGATTCCGCGCCGCGCTCAAAGACGCGGGCATCAGAGTCTCTGCAACCGTCGTCGCCAACGAGTTCAACTTGCGTTATTGGGGCGAAGGAATCTCGTCCCATGCCGCACGCAACTGGCTCATGGGGGTCTCCATCCCAAAGCAAGACAAGCTCTTGGTCTTGTCTAAATGGCTGAAGATTTCACCGGAGGGGTTGTTGTTTGGGACCCCGCCGCCGCGCCCTGCAGACGAGGCGCTGAAGGACGAGCGCATCAACTTGGTTGACCAGCAGTTGATCTCTCGCTACTTTTCGCTCCAACCCGAGCACCGCCGTGTTGTTAGAGAGGTGGTGGAAGGCTTAGTCGCCTTGAGCCCCAAATCAGCAAGCAATTAGTAAATCAGCGCGATCGCACGCGCTTCCATGCTTAGGCCTTGCCCGACGGGGCCTAACTTCTCAGCGGTCTTCGCTTTCACATTCACACGCGACACATCCACGTCCAACGCCTGCGCGATGCGTTGACACATGGCGGGCATATGCCCCGCCAGCTTGGGCGTTTGGGCGATCACCGTGCTGTCGATGTTGCCAATCTGATAGCCGGCAGCCCTGACCAATGCGGCTGTCTTTTGCAACAACAACCAAGAATCTGCACCTTTGTAAGCGTCATCCGTATCGGAGAAGTGCCTGCCGATGTCGCCCAATGCAGCAGCGCCCAACAAGGCGTCTGTGATCGCATGCAACAGCACATCCGCATCGGAGTGCCCTAGCAGGCCATGGGTGTGTTCAATGCGAACGCCGCCCAACATCAAGGTACGCCCCTCCACCAGAGCGTGGACATCCCAGCCCTCACCGATTCGAAATGTTGGAACAGTCATGTGCGATTCAACCTCT
>CAIODK010000300.1 GCA_903856995.1 uncultured Burkholderiales bacterium | reverse complement strand
CGCATGCACACCGTGATAGAGGACTATTGCACCGGCTGTGAACTGTGCATCCCCGCTTGCCCCGTCGATTGCATCTATCTAGAGCCCGTGGATGTGAACTTGAGTGGCTGGGCCTCATGGCCACAGAACTTGGCCGATTTAGCGCGTTCACGCTATGACGCTCGGCTAACGCGCTTGAAACGCGAAGCCGTTGAACACGATGCGCGCTTGCAAGCCAAAGCCATCAAGAAGCTAGCCGACTTGCCCGCCCACACCAAAGGCACCGAACACGCACCTGAGTTGGACCGCAAGCGGGCCATCATCGAAGCAGCCCTCGCCAAAGCAAAAGCCCGTCAAGCCGGTCTGACTTAAACGGGCTTGAAACCTCGCAGAAGCTAGTCAGCCGCAGTGGTATTCGCGTGTGAAGCAGCCAAGGCAGCAAAAGCAGTCACCACTTCAACCGGTGCCTGCACCAACTCAATCAACACGCCCTCGCCACCGATGGGGAACTCGTCGTTCGCCTTGGGGTGCAAGAAGGTGATGTCAAAGCCAGCAGCGCCCTTGCGGATGCCGCCTGGCGCAAAACGGACACCTTGTGACGTGAGCCACGCCACCGCCACTGGCAAGTCATCAATCCACAAGCCCACGTGATTCAAAGGGGTCGCGTGAACTGCAGGCTTTTTCTCGATATCTATGGGTTGCATCAAATCGACTTCGACTTTGAAGGGCCCCACACCGATGGCGCAGATGTCTTCGTCCACGTTCTCGCGTTCGCTTTGAAAGGTACCTGTGACCTCGAGGCCGAACATGTCAACCCACAGCGTTCTCAAACGGCCTTTGTCGGGGCCGCCGATGGCGATCTGTTGAATCCCAAGGACCTTGAATGGACGACTAGCGGCACTCATTTATTCAAACTCCACAATCATCTGATCAACCGTCAATGATTCACCTTTGGTCGCGACCACGCGTTTGACCACACCATCTTGCGCGGCGAACAAGACGTTTTCCATCTTCATCGCTTCAATGACCGCGACACGCTCACCCGCCTGTACTTTTTGACCAACCGTCACGGCCACTTCAACCAACAAACCGGGCATGGGAGACAACACAAAACGGCTCAAATCTGCGGGTGCTTTGAATAGCATGAGTTTGTGCAACTCTGCCATGCGAGGCGACATCACCAACGCTTCGATGCGTGTGCCGTTGTGCTGCACTTGCAACGCCAAGGGATTCTTCACAGTTCCGCGCTCGACTTGTGCAGTGAAGTGTTTGCCATTCACGGAGCCTTCGATGCAAATATCGTTCAAGCGTGATTTACTTTCAATCGCATAAACTTTTCCTGCAACGGTGATTTGCGCCACCCCGGGCTTGCCAACAACCTCGTCCACGTGTACTTGAACGTAACGGTTGTCACCGCCTTGGCCCAACTCGACCACTGCGTAGTCTTGCCCCACTTGCACGTCGTAACCAGGCAACTGACCGCTAAGGTTGGCCGCACGTTGGCGCGATTTACGACGAACGAATGCGGCCAAGGCAGCGAGGAAGTTGTGGTCGTCGTGAGGCACGTCTTCTGCGCGAAAACCTTTGCTGTATTGCTCAGCGATGAAGCCGGTGTTGAAGTCGCCCGACACAAAGCGTGGGTGAGCCAACAGTGCGGCTTGGAAAGGAATGTTCGAGCTAATGCCGCGAATCACGAAACCGTTCAGGGCTTCACGCATTTTGGCGATGGCATCGTTTCGGTCTTTGCCGTGCACGATGAGTTTGGCGATCATTGAGTCATAAAACATCGGGATCTCACCACCATCTTGCACGCCCGTGTCCACACGCACGCCGAACAAGTCCGCCGTATTACCTTGGAACATGGTTTGTTTGGGTGTCTGGAAACGAACCAAACGACCCGTGGATGGCAGGAAGCTGCGGAAGGGATCTTCAGCGTTGATGCGGCACTCGATGGCCCAACCATTGCACTGCACATCCTTTTGCTCGATCGGTAGTTTTTCACCCGCGGCAACGCGAATCATCATCTCAACCAAGTCGAGGCCTGTGATCGCTTCGGTCACTGGATGCTCGACCTGCAAGCGGGTGTTCATCTCAAGAAAGTAGAAGCTTTGGTCTTTACCCACCACAAACTCAACCGTACCGGCCGACTGGTATTTCACAGCCTTGGCCAATTGCACCGCCTGCTCGCCCATCGCTTTGCGGGTGGCTTCGCTGATGAATGGTGATGGTGCTTCTTCGATCACCTTTTGGTGACGGCGTTGAATCGAGCACTCGCGCTCGTTCAAATAAATCACATTGCCATGGCTATCGCCTAGCACTTGGATTTCGATGTGACGTGGCTCTTCGACGAATTTTTCGATGAACACGCGGTCATCACCAAAACTGTTGCGCGCTTCGTTGCGACAAGAGGTGAAACCTTCGAAGGCTTCTTTGTCGTTGAACGCGACGCGCAGGCCCTTACCGCCTCCGCCTGCCGAAGCCTTGATCATCACGGGGTAGCCAATGCTTTGCGCGATTTCAACTGCTTTTTCAGCCGTCTCGATGGCATCGTTCACGCCAGGAATGCAGTTCACACCTGCCGCACCCGCCAGCTTTTTAGATTCAATTTTGTCGCCCATGGCGGCAATCGAGAAATGACGTGGTCCGATGAAGGCAATGCCCTCCTCTTCGCAACGTTTTGAAAACTCGGCGTTCTCACTCAAAAACCCATAGCCAGGATGAATCGCTTGCGCCCCTGTCGCTTTGGCTGCAGCGATGATTTTGTCGGCCACGAGGTAGGACTCGCGCGAGGCCGCTGGGCCAATCAACACAGCTTCGTCAGCCAGTTGCACGTGACGTGCTTCTTTGTCGGCTTCAGAGTAAACGGCCACCGTTTTGATGCCCATCTTCTGGGCCGTGGCGATGACGCGGCAAGCGATTTCGCCGCGGTTTGCAATCAGAATTTTTGTAAACATGTTCTTCTTCTCCTAGGGCTTAAAGCGGGATGTTTCCGTGCTTGCGCCATGGGTTTTCAATCTTCTTCTCTTTGAGCATCACCAGTGAACGGGCAATGCGTTTGCGCGTCTCATGCGGTTGAATCACGTCGTCAATGAAGCCGCGTGCGCCAGCCACAAAGGGGTTGGCAAAACGGGCTTTGTATTCCGCTTCCTTGGCGGCCAATTTCTCGGGATCACCTTTGTCCTCACGGAAGATGATTTCCACAGCACCCTTCGCACCCATCACCGCAATTTCAGCGTTGGGCCACGCAAAGTTCACGTCGCCGCGCAGATGCTTAGACGCCATCACGTCATACGCACCGCCGTAGGCCTTGCGTGTGATGACCGTGATTTTTGGCACCGTGCACTCGGCATACGCGTAGAGCAACTTGGCACCATGCTTGATGATGCCGTCGTACTCTTGCGAGGTCCCGGGCATGAAGCCGGGGACGTCCACAAAGGTGATGACGGGGATATTGAACGCATCGCAAAAACGCACAAAGCGTGCGGCTTTGATCGAGCTCTTGATATCCAGACAGCCCGCCAACACCAATGGTTGGTTGGCCACAATACCGACGGTTTGACCTTCCATGCGGGCAAAGCCAATCAGGATGTTTTTGGCGTAATCTGGTTGTAATTCAAAGAAGTCGCCATCGTCCACAGTTTTGACGATGAGCTCTTTCATGTCATAGGCTTTGTTGGGGTTCTCGGGCACCAAGGTGTCCAAGCTCATATCCAAACGACCGGCGGGGTCACCGCTGGGGCGCACGGGCGCCTTTTCGCGGTTGTTGAGTGGCAAGTAGTTGTAGAGGCGACGCAGCATGAGCAGAGCCTCCACATCGTTCTCAAATGCCATATCGGCCACACCGCTCTTGGTGGTGTGGGTCAGGGCGCCGCCGAGCTCTTCGGCAGTCACTTCTTCGTGCGTCACGGTCTTGACCACTTCGGGTCCGGTCACGAACATATACGAGGTGTCTTTGACCATGAAGATGAAGTCCGTCAAGGCGGGCGAGTACACCGCACCACCCGCAGATGGCCCCATGATCATGCTGATCTGTGGCACCACGCCTGAGGCCATGACGTTGCGTTGGAACACCTCGGCGTAACCACCCAGCGAGGCCACGCCTTCTTGAATACGCGCGCCGCCTGAGTCATTCAAGCCGATCACGGGTGCGCCAACTTTCATGGCTTGATCCATGATCTTGCAAATCTTTTCTGCATGGGTTTCAGACAAAGCACCACCGTACACGGTGAAATCTTGGCTGTACACAAACACCAAACGACCGTTGATCATGCCGTAGCCGGTGACGACGCCGTCGCCTGGAATCTTGTTGTCTTGCATCCCGAAATCGGTGCAACGGTGCTCAACGAACATGTCCCACTCTTCGAAGGTGCCTTCGTCTAGCAAGACTTCCAAACGCTCGCGCGCCGTGAGTTTGCCTTTGGCGTGCTGTGCGTCAATACGCTTTTGGCCGCCACCCAAGCGGGCCGCAGCGCGCTTTTGTTCCAGTTGTTCAATGATGTCTTGCATGTTCGCTCTTTCTTTACTCCAGGAAGATTTCCAATTAACTCTGCGCTTGATAGACGCTGAGCAGTTGACGGGCCGCCGTCGAAGCTGCCAGTTGGCCTGCTGCGACTTGTTGACTGAGTTGCGGCAGTAGCGTTTGCACACGCGACTGCATCCTAAAATTTTGTTTCAAACCCGCGTCGATGCGTTCCCACATCCACGACAGCGCTTGGTTGTGGCGACGCTCCACAAAGCGGCCATTGTTCTTTTGCATTTGCTTGAACTCACTCACAACCGTCCAAAACGCATCCACGCCTTGGTTGAGCAGGGCGCTGATTTGCACCACTTTCGGATGCCACACGTCGGTGTTGCGATGCGCGTGTCCAGAGCCTGCGTGCATGCCCAGCAACTGCAAAGCACTGGTAATTTGCAATTGGGCACGGGTGGCAGCGAGGGCATCAATGTCGGCTTTGTTGATGACCACCAGATCGGCGATCTCCATCACACCTTTTTTAATGGCTTGCAAATCGTCCCCCGCATTGGGTAATTGCAGCAACACAAACATGTCGGTCATGTTGGCCACGGCAGTTTCGCTTTGACCCACACCCACTGTCTCGACAATCACCACATCGTAGCCAGCAGCTTCGCAGACCAACATCGACTCGCGGGTTTTCTCAGCCACACCGCCCAAGGTGCCACTCGATGGGCTGGGGCGAATGTAGGCTTGGTCGTGCACGCTCAAGAACTCCATGCGGGTTTTGTCCCCCAAGATGGAGCCACCCGAAACGGTGCTGGAAGGGTCGATGGTCAGCACAGCCACGCGGTGGCCCTGACCAATCAAATACAACCCCAGTGCCTCAATGAAGGTGGACTTGCCCACTCCAGGAACGCCACTGATACCCAGCCGAAATGACTGGCCTGTGTGCGGCAACATGGCCGTGAGTAATTCATCAGCTAACCCACGGTGATCGGGGCGCGTCGACTCCAAAAGCGTGATGGCTTTCGCCATGGCGCGGCGCTGCACGGCAGGATTGCCATGCAGCAAGCCGTCGAGCAACTGCTCAGGTGTCACCCGATCGCCTTTTGGATTTG
>CAIODK010000299.1 GCA_903856995.1 uncultured Burkholderiales bacterium | reverse complement strand
GGCTTGGCAGCTGGCTTTGCCGGTGACTTGGGTGCAGACATGGTGCCAATTGTGCCCGCCTACGTCATCCTATTTTTTGACTAGTTCGGAGGCCTGTCGCACCCGCTCAAACAACTCAAACACCGTCAGCCCCAAGCCCACAGCGATGACTTCCATCGCGTTAAGCGTGGGGTTTGCTTGGCCGTTCTCAATGCGGCTGAGGTAGGTCTGATAGAAACCGCACTTTTCGCTGAACACCACTTGCGTCAAACCCTGCTCTTGCCTGAGAGCACGTACACATAAACCAAAGGATTGTTGAAGCGAGGGTTTCACCCATGGGAATGTCCCAATTTATGCCTAATTCACATACACACTAATTCATATATATACTCAAAGTGAAAAATATTTAACAACTCACCAGAAAGAACCCTATGCGCACTCTCAACCTTTTAGCTCTTGTGATGTCATTAGCCCTAACTGCATGCGGGGGTGGAGGTGGAGGGGGAAGCTCAACAGTGAATGCGGATGCTCAGGGCTACTGGACTGGCCCAGCGTCCACGGGCTATACGGTGAACGCGGTTGTCCTTGACACGGGTGAAACTTGGGGAATCTATAGCTCTGGATCAACTATTTATGGAGCTCTTTACGGTAATGCCACTACGAACGGAAACAACGCCTCAATCACTGGGGCAGATTTCAATTTCGTTTCAAATACCTCTGCAAGTGGAACCCTTAGCGGCCCAATTACAGCAAAGTCATCTATGTCACTTACCAGCACAAACGGTGTAAGCGTCCCGCTAACTTACTCGTCCACATACGATACGGCTGCAACTGCAGCGGCTGCAACTGGAACGTGGGCCTTTATCGGAAGGTCTGGTTTGTACTCATTAGCACCTGGATCAATAACAATTGACGGATCGGGCGCGTTCACACTGAACCAAACGAACTGCACAACCGTCGGAACACTTGTTCCTCGTTCAGGCGGCAAAAATGTCTACAACTTAAATCTAACTGCCAGTGGGTCGTCATGTGTCGCTGGGCAAAGCTCAATGGCTGGAGTCGCGTATATCGATACGTCCGTCACCCCAAATAAGTTTGTATCCCTTGCGTTGACGCCAAACAAAAATGATGGCGTAGTTGTCATTGGCACCAAACAGTAATCAAAGTACCCGCAAGCGAACTTTTACGAGTTTAAAAACAGCCGTGCGAAAATCACGGCTGTTTTTACTTGGAACGGGCCTGTCCGGCCCTCAAGCGCATGTCACACACCTACACGCTCAGCGATTTTGATTTCGAACTGCCTGAGTCCCTGATTGCCCAGCACCCCGCCGCCGAACGCAGCGCCTCGCATTTGCTCGATGGCCGCAGCGCCATCTTTGCGGACCGGATTTTCAAAGACCTCCCTACCCTGCTGCAAGCCGGCGATCTGCTGGTGTTCAACGACACCCAAGTGGTGAAGGCACGCCTGTTTGGCCAGAAGCACACCGGCGGAAAGCTGGAGCTGCTGGTCGAGCGAGTGCTGACCGGCAACGAGGTGGTGGCGCACATGAAAGTGAGTAAAAAACCACCCGCGGGCACCGTGCTCTACATGGCCGGGGGCTTACGCAACGGTGGCTTCACCGCCACCTTGTTGGGGCGTTGGCCCACCGAAGACGGCCCCTTGTTCCGCTTCAAGTTCAGCGACGAGCCGCACACGCTGATGCAGCAACACGGCCACATGCCGCTGCCGCCTTACATTGAGCGCCACCAAAACACGGCTGACGCGCAACATGAAACCGAAGCCGACAAAGCCGAGGACGAGCGTCGTTACCAAACCGTATTTGCCAAGCACCCAGGCGCAGCCGCTGCGCCCACCGCCGCGTTGCACTTTGACGAAGGCGTGCTGCAAGGGCTGGAGGCCCAAGGCGTGTCACGCGCCAGCGTCACACTGCATGTGGGCGCGGGCACGTTTCAGCCGGTCAAGACCGAGGACCTGTCTGAGCACCGCATGCACAGCGAGTGGTACAACATCCCCCCCGAAACCATCCAAGCCATTGCCGACTGCCGCGCTCGTGGTGGTCGCGTGGTGGCGGTGGGCACGACCAGCGTGCGCACGCTGGAGAGCTGGGCGCAAAGTGGGCTGACGAGTGGCGACACGCAAATCTTCATCACGCCGGGCTTTGAATTCAAGGTGGTGGATGTGCTGATCACCAACTTCCACTTGCCCAAGAGCACCTTGCTTATGCTGGTCAGCGCGTTTGCAGGCTTTGAGCACATGCACGCGTTGTACCGCCACGCCATTGCCCACCAATACCGATTCTTCAGCTACGGCGACGCCATGCTGTTAGAGAAAACAACCGCATCAAGAACTGCTTGAAAGACTGACCATGTTGAAGTTTGACATCCTCGCCAAAGACACCCCTGCCGCAGACGGCAACTACGCGGGCAGCCACGCCCGCCGCGGCACGCTCACGCTCAACCACGGCGTGGTGCAAACGCCCATCTTCATGCCAGTGGGCACGTATGGCACAGTCAAGGGTGTGATGCCGCGCAGCCTGGAAGAAATGGGCGCGCAAATCATCTTGGGCAACACCTTTCATTTGTGGATGCGCCCCGGCACGGAGGTGATGCAAAGCTTTGGCGGTCTGCACGACTTTGAGCGTTGGAACAAACCCATCCTTACCGACAGTGGCGGCTTTCAGGTGTGGTCGCTGGGTGCGATGCGCAAGATCACCGAAGAGGGGGTGACGTTTGCCTCGCCCGTCAACGGCGACAAACTGTTCATGTCGCCCGAGGTGAGCATGCAAATTCAAACCACGCTCAACAGCGACATCGCCATGCAGCTGGATGAGTGCACCCCGTATGAAACCAAAGGCCACCTGACCACGGAGGCGGAAGCCCGCAAGTCAATGGAGATGAGCCGCCGCTGGGCCGTGCGCAGCAAGGAAGAGTTCGCACGTCTGGAGAACCCCAACGCCTTGTTTGGCATCGTGCAAGGCGGCATGTTCCCCAACTTGCGCCAAGAGTCGCTCGACGCTTTGGTGGAGATGAACTTCCCCGGCTACGCCGTGGGCGGCGTCAGCGTGGGGGAGCCCAAAGCGCAAATGCTAGAGAT
>CAIODK010000298.1 GCA_903856995.1 uncultured Burkholderiales bacterium | reverse complement strand
GACCTTGGTCAACGACACGCTGTACACCGCCGTAGCACGCACCCTGTACCGCGCGCACGACGAACCAGCGGCGCACGAGTCGATCGAAGGCATTGAACATTTCGACAAAGTCATCAACGTCGACCAGTCGCCCATCGGCCGCACACCGCGCAGCAACCCAGCCACTTACACGGGCCTCTTTACGCCCATTCGCGAACTGATGGCCGAAGTACCCATGGCCCGCGAACGCGGCTATGGCCCAGGACGCTTCAGCTTCAACGTGGCCGCAGCCTCGGGTGGTGGCCGCTGTGAAGCCTGTCAAGGCGACGGCATGGTCAAAGTGGAAATGCACTTCTTGCCCGATGTGTATGTGCCCTGCGATGTTTGCCACGGCTTGCGCTACAACCGCGAAACGCTGGAGGTCATGTACAAGGGCAAAAACATCGCGCAAATCTTGGGCCTGACCGTCGAAGCCGCCTTGGTGTTTTTCAGCGCCGTGCCCAACATCGCACGCAAGCTGCAAACCTTGATGGACGTGGGCCTGTCGTACCTGCAACTCGGCCAAGCGGCCACCACGCTCTCGGGCGGTGAAGCGCAACGTGTGAAGCTGGCCCTAGAGCTGAGCAAACGCGACACCGGCCGCACGCTCTATATCTTGGACGAGCCCACCACGGGCCTGCACTTTGCCGACATTGCGCTGCTCTTGAAAGTGCTGCAACACCTGCGCGATGCGGGCAACACCATCGTCATCATCGAGCACAACCTAGACGTCATCAAAACCGCCGATTGGTTGATCGACATGGGCCCAGAGGGCGGCAGCGGCGGCGGCATGGTGGTGGGTGTGGGCACGCCTGAAGATTTAGCGGCCAACCCTGCCAGCTTTACCGGCAAGTACTTGAAGCGCTTGCTGCCAAGCTGAGTGCACTGCCCGTGCGGCAGTGCAACTTCATCCCTTAGTCGTGCTGATGCCCATGTGCCCCATGCACATGGCGATGGGTAATTTCTTCACCCGTGGCAGGACGTACTTCCGTTACGGTGCACCGAAACTGAAGGGCCTGACCCGCCAACGCGTGGTTGCCGTCTAGGTGCACTTCGGGCCCTTTGATTTTGACCACGTTGAACACGCGGGGCTGCCCGTCGACGCCCGCGCCCTGCAACTGCCCGCCTACTTTCACGCCGGGTGGAAATTCAGCTTTAGGGATGATGCGCACCAACGATTCGTCGCGCTCGCCAAATGCATCTTCTGCGCTCAAATCCAGCGTGACGGCAAAGCCCACCGCTTGGCCATTGAGTGCGGCTTCGACCTTTGGAAAAATGTTTTCGTAACCGCCGTGCAAATACGACAAATGCCCCGAATCTAAAGGCTTGCCTGCGGGACTGGTGACTTGGTATTTGATGGTGACGGCCGTGTCTTGAATGATTTGCATGGCTAGGCTCTGAATGAAAAATGCCATTGTCCACGACCTCTGCGATGGCCCATCATCAAGCCTTACCATTCACCCCCATGAAACCTATCATTCGTGCCTTCTTTAAAACCCTGCGCTTTGTGCTGGGCCCCGTCATGTTGCTCAAAGAGCGCCTCACTCAGCCCAAGGGTGTGCAACGCGACGCTGCGGCGCAAGCCGCTGTCGATCTGCAATGCCAAAGCTTGGCGCTTTACCAGTTCAGCACCTGCCCGTTTTGCATCAAGGTACGCCAAGAAATGCGCAGCCTGTCGCTGCCGATTGAAAAGCGCGATGCGCAGCACAACAGCGTCAACCGCGACGAACTGCAACATGGCAGCGGCGCCACCAAAGTGCCTTGCT
>CAIODK010000297.1 GCA_903856995.1 uncultured Burkholderiales bacterium | reverse complement strand
TGAACGAAGAGATCAAAAGTACGGGTTTGTTTTTCCCCATTGACCCTGGCGCGGATGCGTCACTGGGCGGCATGAGCGCCACGCGGGCCAGCGGGACGAACGCGGTGCGTTACGGCACGATGCGCGAGAACGTGTTGGCGCTCGAGGTGGTCACAGCCAGCGGCGAGGTGATTCGCACGGGCACGCGGGCCAAAAAGTCGGCCGCGGGTTACGACTTGACACGTCTCTTTGTGGGCAGCGAAGGCACGTTAGGGGTGATGACAGAGGTCACTTTGCGCATTTACCCACTGCCCGAGGCGGTGTCTGCAGCGGTGTGTTCTTTCCCCAGTATTGAGGCGGCGGTACACACCACGATTACCACCATACAAATGGGTGTACCGATTGCACGGGTGGAGCTGATTGACGTCAATACGGTTCGCATGGTTAACAAATACGCCAAGCTCGGCTTGGCTGAAACACCGATGTTGTTGATGGAGTTCCACGGGTCACCCGCGGGTGTGATTGAGCAAGCGCAGACGGTGCAAGAGATTGCGGCCGACCATGGCGGTCTGTCGTTTGAGTGGGCCACTACACCCGAAGAGCGCACGCGCCTATGGACGGCGCGTCATAACGCTTACTTTGCGGCGATACAAAGTAAGCCGGGCTGTCGCGCGATCAGCACCGACACCTGTGTGCCGATCAGCAGGCTGGCCGATTGTTTGCTCGACTCCATCGTGGAGGCGGACGCCTCAGGGCTGCCCTACTTTTTGGTAGGACATGTGGGTGATGGCAATTTCCATTTTGGATATTTAATTGACCCCAACAACCCCACCGAGTGCGCCACCGCAGAAGACTTGAACCACAAGTTGGTGATGCGCGCGTTGGCCTTGGGCGGCACCTGCACCGGCGAACACGGGATTGGTTTGCACAAGATGGATTTCTTGCGCGCTGAAACTGGCGAAGGTGCGGTGGAGATGATGCGCACCATCAAGCGTGCGCTTGACCCACACAACATCATGAACCCAGGGAAGATTTTTTCTCTGTGAGCATGCGCGTCACTTGGGCGCACACCTTGGCTGCATCGAATGGTTTGAGCATGACGGCATTCACACCGGCAGCTGAAAATCGCTCAAGGTCTTGCGGGTTGACGTTGGCGGTTAGCCCTAATACGGGTGTATCACGGGCAGGCTGGAGAAAAGTTTGCCGCAAAACAGTCACGGCTTCAATGCCGTCCATCTCTGGCATGACCATGTCCATGAGAATGACATCAAATTCTTGTTGATGCAATGCATCGAGGGCTTGTAGGCCGTTACTGGCTTCTACAAGCTCGCAGTTTTTCCAGCTGTTTTTAAGTATTTGACGTACAAGCAATCGGTTGATCGGGTGGTCGTCCACAACCAAGAAACGTGGCATCGTGTCGATAGGCGTGGCGGTGGTGGTTTTGCTTTGTGGCACGTTGGCTTGTGGCGGCTCCATCTCAACCAATGGCAAAGTGAACCAGAACATCGAGCCAACGCCTGGCTTACTTTCGTAGCCGATGTGGCCGCCCATGAGCTCCACCAAACGCTGGGTGATGGACAGGCCTAAACCATTGCCACCGTAGCGCGACTGAATGTTGTCCTCGGCTTGCACAAAGCGTTGGAAAATTTTGGCTTGTTGC
>CAIODK010000296.1 GCA_903856995.1 uncultured Burkholderiales bacterium | reverse complement strand
GTGAGTTCTAGCCAACGCACTTCCAGTTGGGCCAGCTCGTCTTCGACGGTCTTGAGTCGTTTGCCAGACTCGGCAATGTCAGCAGGCGACAAGGCGGTGGCCAGCTTGTCGTGCAGGGCTGTTTTTTCGACCTCAAGGGTGGCCATGGTCTTTTCGACGGCGTCTTGGTCTTTTTTCAACGGGCGTTTCTTCTCGTTGATTTCTTTGCGCAGTTGCGCGTCAGGCTTGACCTCGACCACGGGAGCTGCAATCGGCTTGGCGGCTGCCGCATTGGCCTCTGCCACGGCTTCGGCACGCAATCGCTTACCTTCGTCGAGCAGGTAGCGTTGGTAGTCGTCCAAGTCACCATCAAACGGCTCGATGCCGCCGCGAGAGACCATCCAGAACTCGTCACACACGGCGCGCAACAAGGCGCGGTCATGGCTGACCAGCATCACGGTGCCTTCAAACTCGTTGAGCGCCATGCTCAGCGCTTCGCGGGTGGCGAGATCCAAGTGGTTGGTGGGCTCGTCCATCAGCAAGAGGTTGGGGCGCTGCCACACCAACATGCACAACACGAGACGGGCCTTTTCGCCACCGCTCATGCTGCCCACGGCTTGCTTGACCATGTCGCCACCAAAGTTGAATTGGCCCAAGAAGCTGCGCAAATCTTGTTCGCGCGTGGCTTGGCCAGCGAGCTTGCCATCGGCTGTGAGTTTTCGCGCCAAGGCGATCATGTGCTCCAGCGGGTTGTCGGCTGGGCGTAGCACGTCGAGTTCTTGTTGCGCAAAGTAGCCAATGTTGAGGCCCTTGCCTTCTGTCACTTCACCGCCCAAGGCGCCTAGGTCGCGGGCAATGGTTTTCACCACGGTCGATTTACCTTGGCCGTTGGCCCCCAAGATGCCAATGCGTTGACCGGCCAACACAGAGCGGCTGACATTTTTCACGATCACCGTGGGCGGGGTGCCCGCGGGTGCGTCGGCTGGGGGTGGGTAGCCAAAGCTGACACCCTGCATGGAGAGCATGGGGTTGGGCAAGTTGGCGGGTTCTTTGAACTCGAAGCTGAAGTCTGCTTCGGCCAACAGGGGCGCGATCTTTTCCATGCGGTCGAGTGCTTTGACGCGACTCTGTGCTTGCTTGGCTTTGCTGGCCTTGGCCTTGAAGCGGGCAATGAACTTTTGCAAGTGTTCAATCTTGTCTTGCTGTTTGGAGAAAGCGTTTTGTTGGAGCTCCATTTGCTCGGCACGCATGTCTTCAAACTTGCTGTAGTTACCGCCGTAGCGCACCAGCTTGCCGGAGTCGATGTGCAGGGTGACGTTGGTCACGGCATCCAAGAACTCACGGTCATGGCTGATCACGACCATCGTGCCTTCGTAGCGCTTGAGCCAGGCTTCGAGCCAGACCAAGGCGTCCAAGTCCAAGTGGTTGGTGGGTTCGTCTAGCAGCAGCAAATCTGACGGGCACATCAACGCACGGGCCAATTGCAAGCGCATGCGCCAACCGCCCGAAAAGCTGTTCACGGGATTCTCAAGCTCTGTCGTCTTAAAGCCAAGGCCCAAGATGAGCGCCTGTGCGCGTGACTGCGCATCGTGCTCACCCGCGTCGTACAGCGCCATGTAGGCGTTGCCCAAGCGTTCGCCATCTTCCGTAGTTTCTGCGGCTTTGACTTCGGCGCGTGCTTCAAAGAGGATGGTGTCACCCTCGATCACAAATTCGGTAGCGCTTTGGTCGGTCTCTGGCATGTCCTGAGACACCTGGCCCATGCGCCACTGGGTCGGGATGTAGAACTCGCCCGAGTCCTCTTGCAAGTTGCCATTGAGCAGTGCGAACAGCGACGATTTACCCGCACCGTTGCGACCGACGAGGCCTACTTTTTCCGTGGGGTTGAGCGTGACCGTCGCGCCTTCGAGCAAGACCTTGGCGCTGCGGCGCAAGGTGACATTTTTAATCGTAATCATTTTGTAAAAGCACTTTCAGCGATCGCTTGGCGAGTAAGGAGTAAGACCTGGTCGTCACCAGCACTGGTCGATAGCCACACGACATCTAAGTTAGGAAAGGCTGTTTCAAAGTAGTCGCGTTCATGGCCAATTTCTAAAACCAGAACCGCGTTTTCGCTCATATGTGCTGGGGCGTCGCACAGCATTTGACGAATGAAGTCCATGCCGTCATCGCCACCCGCCAAAGCGAGCGCGGGCTCGGCTTTGAACTCAGTAGGAAGTTCGGTCATGCTTTGTGCGTTCACATAGGGTGGGTTGCACAAGATGAGGTCAAACACACCGTCGGCCTTGGCCAAGCCATCCGATTCGGTGAGCGTCATGCGGCCTTCTAGGCCATGACGTTCGATGTTGATGTGGGCCACTGCCAAGGCGTCTGTGGACAAGTCCAAGCCTTGCACCGTGATGTCGGGGAAGGCAAGTGCCGCCAAGATGCCCAGGCTGCCGTTGCCTGTGCACAGGTCGAGCACGCGGGTGGTGTTGGGGTCTAGCCAAGGGTCGATATTGCCTTCGGCCAAAACTTCTGCAATGAGCGAGCGCGGCACGATGGCGCGCTCGTCGATGTAGAAAGACACACCTTGCAGCCAAGCTTCTTGCGTGAGGTAAGCCGCCGGCTTGCGGCTGCTGATGCGCTGGGCGATGAGCGCTTGTGCTTTGGCCACTTGCTCTGACGTGAGTTCGACATTGAATGCGTCATCTGACACATCGGTGTCGAGTGGCAAACCCAATGCCCACAGCACCAACCATGCAGCTTCGTCGGCGGCATTGGTGGTGCCTTGGCCAAAGCTAAGGCTGCCAGCGGTATGCGCAGCGTCAAGCTGCTGCGCGCTCTGTGCAATGAGCGCGCTAAGTGTCATGGAAGGGTTCATGGTGCGTGTAGCTTTTCTAGCACACGGCGGTAAATGTTTTTCAACGGGTCCAAGTCAGCCACGGCCACAAACTCGTTGATTTTGTGGATGGTGGCGTTAGGGGGGCCGAGCTCGATGACTTGTGGGCAGACTTGCGCAATGAAGCGCCCGTCGCTGGTGCCACCGGTGGTGGACAGCTCGGTCTCGATGCCGGTTTCATCACGGATGGCTGCTTGTACCGCACCGACCAAGTCGCCGGGGGTGGTGAGGAAGGGGCGGCCGCCAATCGTCCATGTCAGGTCGTAGCTCAAGGCGTGCGTATCGAGCACGGCCATCAGGCGCTGTTGCAGTTGCTCAGGCGAAGATTCGGTGCAGAAGCGGAAATTGAAGTCCACCACGCAGTCGCCGGGGATGACGTTGCTCGCGCCCGTGCCTGCATGGATGTTGCTCACTTGCCAGCTGGTGGGCGGGAAAAAGTCGTTGCCATGGTCCCACTCGATCGCCACCAAATCGGCCAAGGCGGGGGCAAACAGATGGATGGGGTTCTTGGCGAGTTGAGGGTAGGCAATGTGGCCTTGCACGCCTTTGACGGTGAGCTTGCCGCTCATGGTGCCGCGTCGGCCGTTTTTGATCATGTCGCCGGTGCGAACAACCGAGGTCGGCTCGCCCACGATGCACCAGTCCAGCTTTTCACCGCGTGCTGTGAGGGCTTCGCACACTTTGACGGTGCCGTCGAGTGCGGGGCCTTCCTCGTCGCTGGTGAGCAAAAAGGCGATGTTGATGGATGGGTCAGCACATGCCGCTGCAAACTCTTCACACGCCACCACCATCGCCGCCAAAGACGCTTTCATGTCGCTGGCACCACGGCCAAACAATTTGCCGTCGCGGTGGGTGGGGGTGAAGGGGTCGCTGTCCCATTGGGCTATGGGGCCGGTGGGCACCACATCGGTGTGGCCTGCAAACACCAGTGTTTTGGCGTTGGCGTGTGCGCTGCGTTTGACCGCCCACAGGTTGCTCACGCGAAACGTGTCAGGGCCGCTGTCGATGCGCTCGCACTCAAACCCCAGCGGCGCGAGCCGTGCGGTGATGATGTCCAAACAGCCCGCATCCTCGGGGGTGACCGAAGGGCGCGAGATGAGTTGCTCGGTGAGCAGTAGGGTGCGAGACATCGAAGCGTGCTTTTGAAAAATCAGTCGCGTAACAAGTCGTTGATGCTGGTCTTCGAGCGGGTTTGTGCGTCCACGCGTTTGACCACGATGGCGGCGTACATGCTGAACGGCGCGCCATTGGCTGCCACTTTAGGAATGTTGCCGCTGACGACCACAGAGCCAGAAGCCACGCGGCCGTAGCTGATTTCGCCAGTAGCGCGGTCGAAGATGGGGGTCGATTGACCGATGAACACGCCCATGCCGAGCACGGAGTTTTCTTCGATGATGACGCCTTCGACCACCTCAGAGCGCGCGCCGATGAAGCAGTTGTCTTCAATGATGGTGGGGTTGGCTTGCAAGGGCTCTAAAACGCCGCCAATGCCCACGCCGCCAGACAAGTGGACGTTCTTGCCGATTTGTGCGCAAGAGCCCACGGTGGCCCATGTGTCGACCATCGTGCCGGAGTCCACGTAGGCGCCGATGTTCACGTAAGAAGGCATCAGGATCGCGCCTGAGGCGATAAAGCTACCGCGACGCGCCACCGCTGGGGGCACCACGCGCACACCGGTGGCTTTCATTTCTTCTTCGCTCAGGTGAGCGAATTTGGTGGGAACTTTGTCATAAAAGCCCAGATCACCGGCGCGGATGACTTCGTTGTCTTTCAAACGAAAGGACAACAACACGGCTTTCTTGAGCCATTGGTGAACGGTCCATTGACCCACGCTTTCACGCGTGGCGACGCGCAAACGACCGGTGTTCAACTCGGCGATGACGTGTTCCACCGCGTCGAGAACTTCTTGCGTCGCGTTGGTGGCATTGATGTTGGCGCGGTTGTCCCAAGCGTTGTCGATGATGTGTTGCAGTTGATGTTGAGCCATGATGGTTGTTTTCTTGAGTTGAAATTAGGGGTTGGTTTTTTGAATAAACGCCACGATCCGTTGCGCTGCTTCTAGACACTCGGCAGTTTCTGCCACCAAGGCCATGCGAATTCGTCCGGCGCCGGGGTTGAAGCCCTTGGCATCGCCAATACTGTGGCCTTCTCGCGCCAAGTAGCTGCCCGGTAACACCGTCACATTGTATTGAGCCAGCAAATCACGTGCGAAGGCCACGTCATCACACACGCCGTCACGTTTGGGAACGGCGGCCCACAGGTAAAAACCGGCGTCAGGCAAGCGCACGTCCATGACGTCGGCCAAGATCGGCGTGACCGCCGCAAACTTTTGACGGTATTGCTCTCGGTTGGCTGCCACATGGCCCTCGTCGTCCCAAGCCGCAATGCTGGCGGCTTGCACCATGCCGCTCATGGCGCTGCCGTGGTAGGTGCGGTAAAGCAAAAACTGTT
>CAIODK010000295.1 GCA_903856995.1 uncultured Burkholderiales bacterium | reverse complement strand
TTACTCACGTCGGCATGAGGCCAAACGTGGCCAGCACGGCTTGGGCTCTGACATGTTCGGCCATGCAGGTGACGACATCACTTTGAAAATGCCCGTGGGCACCATCATCACCGATGTCGAAACTGGCGACGTGTTGTTTGAGTTGCTGACACCCGGTGAAGTCATCACCATCGCCAAAGGCGGTGACGGTGGTTTTGGCAATATGCGTTTCAAAAGTGCGATTAACCGTGCCCCGCGTCAAAAAACGCCAGGTTGGCCCGGTGACAAACGAGAGCTCAAGCTCGAGCTCAAGGTGCTGGCCGATGTCGGCCTGCTCGGCATGCCCAATGCGGGCAAGTCCACCTTGATTTCGGCTATCTCCAACGCGCGTCCCAAAATTGCCGACTACCCTTTCACCACCTTGCATCCCAATCTGGGTGTGGTGCGCGTAGCCCCAGAACAGAGTTTTGTGGTTGCCGATGTGCCCGGTTTGATTGAGGGGGCCTCTGACGGTGCAGGATTGGGTCACCAGTTCCTGCGCCATTTGCAACGCACACGTTTGTTGTTGCATCTTGTGGACATCGCACCGTTTGATGAGGGCGTAGATCCTGTGGCACAGGCCAAGGCAATCGTCAACGAACTCAAAAAATACGACAAAGCCTTGTATGACAAGCCGCGTTGGTTGGTGCTCAACAAGCTCGACATGGTCCCAACAGATGAGCGCGCTGCCGTGGTCGCTGACTTCGTCAAGCGCATGAAATACAAAGGTCCCGTGTTTCAAATCTCAGCGCTCACTCGCGAAGGTTGCGAGCACTTGATCAAAGACATCTACAAACACATCAAAGCGCAACAGGTGGCAGAACAGCCGCCTGAGTACATCGATCCGCGTTTTGTTGAGCCTACGCCTGAATAACCAGCCATGATGCCGTCCACCTCCACTGTGTTGCGCGATGCACGACGCATCGTGGTCAAGGTCGGCTCTAGCTTGGTCACCAATGAAGGCCGTGGCTTAGACGAACAAGCCATTGGTGAATGGTGTCGCCAGCTTAGCGCTTTGGTGCGCGATGGTCGTGAGGTCATCATGGTCTCCAGCGGTGCGATTGCGGAAGGCATGAAACGCCTTGGCTGGACCACCCGCCCTCAGCAACTGCACGAGTTGCAAGCCGCCGCCGCCGTAGGGCAAATGGGCTTGGCCCAGATGTATGAAACCAAATTGCGTGAAAACGGTTTGGGCTCAGCCCAGGTCTTGCTCACGCACGCGGATCTGGCTGATCGCGAGCGTTACCTGAATGCCCGTTCCACCTTGCTGACCTTGCTGACGCACGGCGTTTTGCCTGTGATCAATGAAAACGACACGGTGGTCAACGACGAAATCAAATTTGGTGACAACGACACATTGGGCGCCTTGGTGGCCAACTTGGTAGAGGCTGATGCGCTCATCATCTTGACCGATCAAAAAGGCCTCTACACAGCCGACCCGCGTCGTGATCCATCGGCAACCTTTGTGCACGAAGCCCATGCCGGCGACCCCAAGCTAGAAGACATGGCCGGTGGCGCTGGCTCTAGCATTGGCAAGGGAGGCATGATCACCAAAATACTGGCAGCCAAACGTGCCGCTGGTTCAGGTGCTTCCACTGTGATCGCTTGGGGCCGCGAGCCTGACGCTTTGGTGCGCTTGACCCAAGGCGAAGCCATCGGGACCTTGCTGGTGGCGCAAACGCAAAAGCAGCAAGCCCGTAAACAGTGGATGGCTGATCATTTGCAATTGCGAGGCTCCGTCACGATTGACGCGGGTGCTGTTCACAAACTCAAGACTGACGGTTCAAGCCTGTTGCCGATTGGCATGACCGGTGTTGTCGGTGATTTCTCCCGCGGAGAGGTGATCGCCATCGTTGATGGCCAAGGCCTAGAAGTCGCCCGTGGCTTAGCCAACTACGCCGCTGCGGAAGCCCGGCTGTTGTGCCGCAAACCCTCAGGCGATATGTTGGAACTCTTAGGGTTCGCCGCTGAGCCTGAGATGGTGCATCGCGACAACATGGTGCTCACGAAGTAAAGCAGCCACTCAGCCCCTCGCTGGGTAGGCTTTCTTAAGTGTGGTCGCGTTGACGCAAAGCCGTTTGCGGGTCTGGTTCAAACGTCGCCCCGGGGGGTAACTCCATCGCTGTTGACATGCCGAATTGTTTTGCGAGCGGCATGCCTGCCTGCGGGTACTGAGGCCCACGGAAAATGTTGTGACGGTTGTCGTGGCGTGGCAAAAAGCGTGACAACTCAGTCAGCGCCATTTCGTACACCC
>CAIODK010000294.1 GCA_903856995.1 uncultured Burkholderiales bacterium | reverse complement strand
TCGACGCACCGCTGCAAATGCAGCGCGAAGTGGATGCGTTGCAACAAAAATCTGGCGCTGCTTCTAGCACCGACCTTGAGCCTTTGCTTGCTGCTTTGGCTGGCGTGCTGCCTGCAAATCAAACACCACAGCAAATTCACTTCAGCAACCACGCGCTGCGTGTGCAAGGCGTAACGCTGGATGGCAACGCCGCTGGCACGGCACGCCTCAAAGCCCAAGGCCTGAGCCTGCACCAAGACGGCAACGACACTTGGGTGTTGCAAGCGGAGGGCACGAAATGAAAAATCTACGCGCCCAAGCACTCGCTCGCTGGCAAGCTTTGAGCCCACGCGAACAACGCGGCGTTTCTCTACTCGGCGCTTTGTTAGGTGTGCTTTTGTTTTGGTCCATCGCCGTTGCACCCGCACTCGACACTCTGCGCGACAGCGACAACCGACGCGCCGAAATTGGACAACGACAAGCCCACATGCTGGCCCTGCAAACGCAGGCCCAAGCACTGCAATCGCGCACACCGCTCTCGCGTGACGAAGCGCTGCGCAGTTTGCAAGCGCTGACGCCGAGTACACAGGTTCAACTCAATATCCAAGGCGACCGCGTGTCGGTGCAACTCAAAGCCGTGCCCGCGCCCACGTTGGCCAACTGGTTGGCGCAAGCGCGCAGTCAAGCGCAGGCTTTGCCCGTGGAAGCGCACTTGACGCGCAACAACGCCTCGCCGGTCGTCGTCTGGGACGGCAACCTCGTTTTGAGCTTACCCAACCGAGGCGCTGCGCATTAATATGCCACGCACACACACCGTCGCCCACGCCAGCACCAGCACGCGATGGGCTTGGACAGGTGCGGGCTTGGGTCTCTTGCTGGCCTTGGTCACGCAAGCCCCCGCACATTGGTTGACCCAAGCGATCGAACAAATCAGCGGCAAACGCGTGCTGCTACAAGACCCGCAAGGCACGGTGTGGAACGGCTCGGCGCAGTGGGTGCTCAACGAAGGCCGGCTCAACCTCGCCGCGACGCCCAACACCGCACGCCCAGCCAACACCACCTCACTGCCAACCCGCGTGACTTGGCAGCTCGGCCCTCGGGTTGACTGGGCCCAGATGCGCCTCGCGCTCAGCGCGACGGTGGCCTCTGCTTGCTGCACACCGCAGCCTTTGCGCGTGGATGTGTCCCCTATGTGGCGTGGCGTGCGCGTGCAGTTGAGCGACAACACCTCAAGTTGGCCTGCCGCTTGGCTGGTCGGCTTAGGTGCACCATGGAACACCGTGCAGCCCGAAGGGCAAATTCAATTACAAACCACGGCGCTGCAATGGACCTACCAAGCAGGCCAAGAACAGTTGCAAGGCCAAGCCGAGCTGCAACTGCAACAACTCGCCACACGCCTGTCCACACTGCGCCCCTTAGGCAGCTACCGTGTGCGCGTACAAGGCGGTGAGGCCATCACACTCACACTCGACACCCTTGAAGGCAGCCTGCAATTACAAGGCAGCGGCCAACTACAAAACGGGCGCGTGCGCTTCAACGGCGAGGCCTCTGCGGCCCCTGACGCTGAAGCCGCACTCTCCAATTTATTAAACATCCTTGGCCAACGCCAAGGTGCCAAATCAATCTTGAAAATGGGTTGACTCCATGACCAAACTCCACACCCCCCTCTCCACGCGTCAGTCCTTGACCTCGGTCATTGGCCTGGCCATCAGCTTGGCCTTCGCGCCCGTCATCACAGGCATGTCGGTGGCGCACGCTGCACCGCCCGCTAAAAAATCGGCATCGTCAGAGCCCATCACGCTCAACTTTGTGAACGCCGAGATTGAATCGGTGGCGCGCACACTGGCCACGCTGTCCAACCGCAATTTGGTGGTGGACCCCCGCGTCAAAGGCACGATCAACCTCAGCACCGAGCTACCCGTGTCGCCCAACGAAGCATGGAGCCAGTTCTTGGCTGCGTTGCGTTTGCAAGGCTTTGCGATGGTCGAGACCAAGGGCCTCTACAAAATCGTGCCCGAGGCCGATGCCAAGCTGCAAGGCGGCAATGTGCAACAAATTGAAAAGACCGGCACCAGCTCTGGCAGCGGCCAGATCGTGACGCACATCTTCAAACTCAACTTTGAGCAAGCCAACAACTTGGTGCCCGTGCTGCGCCCGCTCATCAGCCCCAACAACACCATCAACGTCAACCCCGGCAACAACGCCATCATCATCACCGACTACGCGGACAACTTGCAGCGCTTGGCGCGCATCATTGCGGCGCTCGATGTGTCCAACGCCAGTGACGTAGAAGTCATTCAGCTCAAGCACGCCATCGCGGTCGACATGGCCCCTTTGGTGCTGCGCTTGATTGAGTCAGGCAGCGCCAACGCCGCAGGGGTGGCTTCCGCCACACCCGGACAAACCGGCGCAGACTACAAAACCACCTTGTTGGCGGAGCCACGCAGCAACGCCCTCATCTTGCGCGCAGCCAACCCCGCGCGCGTGGCACTGGTGCGTTCGCTGGTCGCCAAGCTTGACCAGCCCGGCAGCACCAACGCCAGCGGCAACATCCATGTGGTGTATTTGAAAAACGCCGACGCCACCAAACTCGCCACCACCTTGCGTGCGGCCGTGAGTGGCCAAGCCTCAGTGGGTGGCAGCAACCCCGCAGCGGGAACGCCCCCCTTGGCGTCAACGCCAAACAGCATGACGAACCCCACATCGGGCAGCACCTTGGGCAGCAGCAACGCGACCAGCGGCTCCGCCACCGGTGGGCAAATTCAGGCGGACACGGCCACCAACTCCCTCATCATCACCGCGCCTGAGCCGCAATACCGCCAACTGCGCGCCGTGATCGACATGCTCGACCAACGTCGCGCCCAAGTGATGGTGGAGAGCTTGATTGCCGAGGTGAACGCCGACAAGGCCGCGCAAATGGGTATTCAGTGGCAGACGGCCAAGGGCCAATCGGGCGGCACAGTGGGCATCATTGGGACGAACTTCAACAACCAAATCAGCACGGCGATTGGCCAAGGCAACATCATTGGTGCATCAGGTGGTTCGACCGCTCTAGGCGCATTGGGCGGTGGTTTGAACATTGCCAGCGCAAAGCAAATCAACGGCACCTATGTGCTTAGCAGCTTGGCCACGTTCTTGCAACAAAACGGCGATGGCAATGTGTTGTCCACGCCGACGTTGCTGACGATTGACAACGAAGAAGCCAAAATTGTGGTGGGTCAAAACGTGCCTTTTGTCACCGGCCAATACACCAACAACAACACGTCAAACGGCTCGGTCAACCCGTTCCAAACCGTCGAGCGTAAAGACGTGGGCTTGACGCTGAAAGTCAAACCGCAAATCAGCGAGACCGGCACGGTCAAGCTCACCATCTTCCAAGAAGTGTCGAGCATCGACTACACCAAGTCCTCCACGGCGGGCTTGATCACCAACAAACGCAGCATCGAATCCAATGTCTTGGTGGACGACGGCTCCATCATCGTGTTGGGTGGCCTGCTGTCCGACGAATACTCAGGTGCAGCCAACCAAGTTCCTCTGTTTGGCGACATCCCTGTGCTGGGATGGCTGTTCAAAAGTGAAACCCGCTCACGCAGCAAGAAAAACCTGATGGTGTTCTTGCGCCCCGTGGTGATCCGCGATGCCGCATCCTCTGACGCCCTGAGCAACAACCGCTATCAACAAATGATGGGCTTGCAACAAACCACGCAGCCTGGCTTTAACCCCATCCTCGGATCTGGCAATGCGCCTGTTTTGCCGCCAGCACCTGTGCCAGCGCCAGCAGCACCCGTCCCTGCCCCTGCCACCTCTTCTTCTGCCCAATAAGCCATGCGCCGCCCGCTGCCCTACGCCTTCGCCCGCACCCACCAGCTGTTGCTGGAGGACGATGACCACACGCTCACGCTGTGGCACAGCGACGCGCCTGACCTGAGTGCATGGAGCGAGGTGACACGACGCCACGCCGTGCAGTCGTTTGAGCACACCGACAAAGCCACGCTGGCCAAACGCATCAGCGAAGCCTACGCACAAGCCGACAGCAACGCGGCTGCGGTGGTGAGCGAGGTCGAAAGCGATGCCGACCTGGCCCGCATGATGCAAGAACTGCCAGCCGTGGAAGACTTGCTTGAGGCCGCCGACGACGCGCCCATCATCCGCATGCTCAACGCGCTGTTGACGCAAGCGGCACGCGACGGCGCGAGCGACATTCACATCGAACCGTATGAGCGCCACTCCAGCGTGCGCTTTCGTGTCGACGGCACCTTGCGCGAAGTGGTGCAACCCAACCGCGCCTTGCATGCCGCGCTGATCTCGCGCCTCAAAATCATGGCCGAGCTAGACATTGCTGAAAAGCGTTTGCCGCAAGACGGCCGCATTTCGTTGCGCTTGGGCCAACGCGCGATTGACGTGCGCGTGTCCACCTTGCCCAGCGCGCATGGTGAACGGGCGGTGCTGCGTTTGCTCCACAAATCAGACACCAAGCTCACCCTGCAAGCCGTGGGCATGGAGGGCGAAACCCTGCGCCGCTTTGAAGCACTGGTGCACCAGCCGCACGGCATCGTCTTGGTCACCGGCCCCACGGGCTCGGGCAAAACCACCACCTTGTACGCCGCGCTGCAAGGGCTAGACGCCACGCGCAACAACATCATGACGGTGGAAGACCCGATCGAATACGAGCTGGCAGGCGTGGGCCAAACGCAGGTGAACCCCAAAATTGATTTGGACTTTGCCAAAGCCCTGCGCGCCATCCTGCGCCAAGACCCAGACATCATCATGATTGGCGAGATCCGCGATTACGAGACCGCGCAAATCGCCATCCAAGCCTCGCTCACCGGCCACTTGGTGTTGGCCACGCTGCACACCAACGATGCGGCCAGCGCCATCACCCGCTTGACCGACATGGGCGTCGAGCCCTTCTTGCTCAGCTCATCCTTGTTGGGTGTGCTGGCCCAGCGCCTGCTGCGCAAAACTTGCACGCACTGTGCTGGCAAGGGTTGCGAGGCATGCGGACAAAGTGGCTACCAAGGCCGTACCGGCATTTTTGAATTGCTCACCACCAACGACGACATTCGCGCCCTCATCCACAACCGATCCAGCGAAGCGCAGCTGCGCGAAGCTGCTTTGCGCGCAGGCATGACGCTGATGCGCGATGACGGCGAACGCTTGGTGCGCGATGGTGTTTCCACACGCGCAGAGCTGGTGCGGGTGACCCGCGACTAACGGCAACCCTGCCCGATTGACCCATGCCCGCCTACGCATTTGAAGCCCTAGACCCCCAAGGCCAAACCCGCCGTGGCGTGTTGGAAGCCGACACCGCACGCATCGCACGCAGCCAGTTGCGCGCGCAAGATTTGGTACCACTCAAAGTCGAGCCGGTGCAGCGCACCAGCAGCGGATTGAACACCGTCCTTTGGGAGAGCAAAGTGTTTGGCAACACCGCGCTTGCTGTGTGGACGCGCCAGCTCTCGGGCTTGGTCAGCGCGGGCTTGCCGCTGGAGCGTGCGCTGGCCGCACTCAGCGACGAGGCAGAAACACCGCGTCAACGCGATTTGGTGTCTGCCCTGCGCACAGAGGTGAATGCAGGTTCGCCCTTTGCCAAAGCCTTGGCGCAACACCCACGCGAGTTCAGCCCCATCTTCACCGCGGTGATTGGTGCAGGCGAGCAAAGCGGCCACTTAGGGTTGGTGCTGGAACGCTTGGCCGACGATTTGCAAGAGCAACAAAATTTGCATGGCAAACTTTTGGCGGCGGGCTTGTACCCCGTCATCGTGAGTTTGGTGGCCTTGGTCATCGTGCTGTTCTTGCTGGCCTATGTGGTGCCGCAAGTGGCGCAGGTGTTTGGCAGCAACCAGCAAAAGCTGCCCGCACTCACCAGCGTGATGTTGGCGTTGAGCGCGTTCGTTCAAGACTTCTGGCTGTGGGGGTTGTTGCTGGTGGCCACGCTCTGGGTGATGGGCCATGTGGCGCTGAAGAAACCCGACGTGCGCGAGCGCTTTGACGCCGCATGGCTGCAACTGCCCCTCATTGGCCGCTTGGCCCGTGGCTACAACGCGGCACGCTTTGCCAGCACGCTGGCCATGCTCGCCACCGCAGGCGTCCCGATTTTGAAAGCGCTGCAAGCCGCTGCCGACACGCTGAGCAACACCGCACTGAAACGCGATGCGCAAGCCGCCTTGGTGCTGGTGCGCGAAGGTGCGCCGCTGGCCTCGGCCCTCGCACAGCACCCACGGTTTCCGCGTTTGTTGGTCATGTTCTCGCGCTTGGGTGAGCAAACCGG
>CAIODK010000293.1 GCA_903856995.1 uncultured Burkholderiales bacterium | reverse complement strand
TGGGTTACTTGCGCTATGAGTACGTTGGCAACACTTTGAGCAAGAGCACAGCATCAACATTTGTCAATGCAAATACAGATGAGGCTTATGCAGCCGCAACATTTGGCCCTGCTACGTTGAAATATTCATACGCTTTCTCTGATTTGTTTGGCTATGCGAACAGCAAGGGAAGTACATATATTGATTTGAGCGCAACATTTGACTTAGGTGAAGGTTACAGCTTGGTGCCACACGCTGGACATCAAACAGTTAAACACAACAGCACTCAGTCAAATATGGGCTACACCGATATCGCATTGACGCTTAACAAAGATTTGGGTGATGGTTTGTCTGCAAGTCTTTCAGCTATCAGCACAAACGTCAAAGGTAAAAGCGACTTTGCCTCATATGCGACTGGTTACGACGTAGCCAAAAACGCAGTGGTCGTTGGCGTCAAGTACGCTTTCTAAACAAGCGAACCGTCTTCTCTAGGAGCAATCATGAAACTCATCACCGCCATCATCAAGCCGTTCAAGTTGGATGAGGTCCGCGAGGCCCTTTCCCAAATTGGCGTGCAAGGCATCACCGTCACTGAAGTCAAAGGCTTCGGCCGTCAGAAAGGCCATACCGAGTTGTATCGCGGTGCTGAGTACGTGGTTGACTTCTTGCCCAAGGTCAAGATCGAAGCGGCGGTCGACTCTGAACACGTCGACCGCGCCATCGAAGCCATCGAAGGTGCAGCGCGCACCGGAAAAATCGGCGACGGCAAGATTTTTGTTTACGACCTCGAACAAGTTGTCCGCATCCGTACCGGCGAGACCGGTCCTGAAGCGCTTTAAGAAAGAAGATCATCATGAAAAAATTCCTAGCCTCTCTGGCTCTCGGGTTTGGTCTGCTGCTTGGCGGCACCGCCGCGATGGCCCAAACTGCTCCCGCTGCTGACGTCAAAGTCACGGCACCTGCTGCAGCGCCAGCTGCTGCAACCGCAGAAGCTGCAGCACCTGTTGCTGTGCCTAACAAAGGCGATACCGCCTTTATGACAATCTCTACGGTGTTGGTGATCTTGATGACCATCCCCGGCTTGGCTTTGTTCTACGGCGGTTTGGTCCGCAGCAAGAACATGTTGTCTGTGTTGATGCAAGTCTTTGTCGTCAGCTCGCTGATTTACGTGTTGTGGGTCATCTATGGCTACACCGTGGCGTTCAGTGGGGGCTCACCGTTCTTTGGTGGCTTTGACAAGTTGTTCCTCAAAGGCATCACGCCTGACTCTATCGCTGCCACGTTCAGCAAGGGTGTCGTGATTCCTGAGTTCACCTTCGCCGCTTTCCAAGCCACGTTTGCTGCCATCACTTGCGCTTTGATCGTGGGTGCGTTTGCTGAGCGTGTGCGCTTCTCTGCTGTGTTGTTGTTCTGCGCCATCTGGTTCACGTTCAGCTACTTGCCAGTGGCCCACATGGTTTGGTATTGGGACGGCCCTGATGCGATCACTGACGCAGCTACTTTGGAAACTGTGACAGCCGCTGCTGGCTGGTTGTGGGCCAAAGGCGCGCTGGACTTCGCTGGCGGTACTGTGGTGCACATCAACGCTGCGATGGCAGGCTTGGTCGGCGCTTATGTGATCGGCAAGCGTACAGGCTACGGCAAAGAATCCATGGCGCCTCACAGCCTGACATTGACCATGGTTGGTGCATCGTTGCTGTGGGTGGGTTGGTTCGGTTTCAACGCTGGCTCTAACCTCGAAGCCAACGGCGTCGCGGCTCTGGCCTTCGTCAACACCTTGGTGGCGACGGCTGCAGCGACTTTGAGCTGGATTGCTGGCGAGAGTTTGTCAAAAGGCAAGGCTTCTATGTTGGGCGCTGCCTCTGGTGCGGTGGCTGGTTTGGTTGCCATCACCCCAGCGTGCGGTTTCGTGGGCCCTATGGGTGCCATCGTGATCGGCTTGTTGGCTGGCGTGCTCTGCTTGTGGGGTGTGAATGGTTTGAAACGCCTGTTGGGCGCTGACGACTCACTCGACGTGTTCGGTGTCCACGGCGTGGGCGGTATCTTGGGTGCGTTGTTGACCGGCGTGTTCGCTGCACCTTCCCTCGGCGGCACGGGCATCTTTGACTACGTGGCTAATGCGGTGAGCCCTGACTACTCCATCGGCGGTCAAGTGCTGATCCAGTTCGAAGCCGTGGTGACCACCATTGTTTGGTCGGGCGTGGTTTCCTACATCGGCTACAAGATTGTGGACATGGTTCTGGGTCTGCGTGTCAGCGAAGAAGACGAGCGCGAAGGCCTCGACATCAGCTCACACGGCGAAACGGCCTACCACCGTTAATTTTTCAAGTACTTCAAGTTTTCCTTGGACTTCACAGCCCGCACCTGAGCAATCAGGGCGGGCTTTTTTGTGGGCGGGTGATTTTTGACGGTTGTGTGCAAAAAATTCAAATCGCTCAGCAAGGCTAACGGCTAACATGAAGTCCATGGAAGACACCCTGCAACACCTCACTGACCGCATTCTTCAAGCCTCCCAATCGGGTCAGCCCTTGCGCCTGCGCGGGGGCGGGACCAAAGATTTCCTTGGCCAATCGCTGCAGGGCGAGGTGCTGGACACCAAGGCATACAAGGGCATCTTGAGCTACGAGCCCAGCGAACTGGTGATCACCGTTCGCGCCGGCACGTCGTTGGCCGAGGTGGAGGCTGCGTTGGCTGAGAAAGGTCAATGCTTTGCCTTCGAGCCGCCACACTTCGGGGCGGGCGCCACGATGGGTGGCATGGTGGCGGCGGGCTTAAGCGGTCCAGCACGTGCCAGCGCTGGGACGGTGCGCGACTTTGTGTTGGGCGCACGCGTGATCAACGGCAAAGGCGAGCACCTCACCTTTGGCGGTCAAGTGATGAAGAACGTGGCCGGCTACGACGTGTCGCGTTTGTTGGCCGGTAGCTGGGGCCAGTTAGGTTTGATCACCGAGGTGTCTTTGAAGGTGCTGCCGCTCGCGCCAGGCGATGCCACGTTGATGTGCGCGGGTGTGTCGCAAGTTCAAGCGCTCACGCTCCTCAACCAATGGGGCGGTCAGCCCCTGCCTTTGAATGCCAGCGCGTGGGTGCATGACACCGGCGCATCACCGGCACAAGACTATCTCTTTGTGCGTTTGCGCGGCGCTATTGCCGCAGTTGACGCAGCCGTTGCCAAGATGACCGCCGAGGTTCACGCCTTGGGCGCACAGGTGACACGCATGGACAACGCGCAAGCCGCGTTGGACTGGCACGCCAGTGGTGAACAAACCTTGGATTTCTTCAAAGCCCCCACCGAGCAAGACTGCTTGTGGCGCCTGAGCGTGCCGCAAACCGCCCCCGCGCTGGACGTGCGCGTGCAAGGAGCGACTTGCGCGCAATACATCGAGTGGCATGGCGCACAGCGTTGGCTGTGGGCGCCAGCTTCTGAAGCCGCACACGTGCGCGAGGTAGCGACCAAAGTTGGCGGTCACGCCACCCTGTTTCGCACCAGTGCCGCCAGCCATCACACGTTGGGTGATGTGGACAAACAAGCCGGCGTGTACACCCCGCTTCACGCGGTGCAGCAGCGCATTCAAAACGAACTCAAAAAACAGTTTGACCCAGCGGGTATCTTCAACCCCGGTCGTGCTTAAACACAGAGCCTCACATGCAAACCAACCTGGCCCCCCAATACGTCGGCACGCCCGAAGGCGAAGCAGCCGAAGCCATTTTGCGCAAGTGCGTGCACTGCGGTTTTTGCACAGCGACGTGCCCCACCTACCAATTGTTGGGTGATGAGTTAGACGGCCCACGCGGCCGCATTTATTTGATGAAGCAGGTGTTTGAAGGGGCTAAGCCCACGCGTGCGACGCAGCTGCACTTGGATCGCTGCCTCACCTGCCGCAACTGCGAAAGCACATGCCCCAGCGGCGTGCAATACGGCCACTTGGTGGACGTGGGTCGCAAAGTGGTGGATGCCCAAGTGCCACGGCCCATGGGTGAGCGCATGTTGCGCTGGGCTTTGAAAGAAGGTTTGCCTTCGCCCTTGTTTGCGCCGGCCATGAAGCTGGGCCAAGCGGTCCGCGGTATCTTGCCCGCCAGTCTCAAAGCCAAAGTGCCAGCGCCGCAAATCGCCGAGCGCAATGGCGTGGTGTGGCCTAAACAAACACATGCACGCAAAGTGCTGATGCTGGCAGGCTGTGTGCAGCCTGCCATGCTGCCCAACATCAACACCGCGACAGCGCGCGTGTTGGACGCCGCGGGGATTCAAACCATCGTGGCCCCCAAAGTCGGTTGCTGTGGTGCGGTGAAGTTCCATCTGAATGACCAAGCGGGCGGTATGGTCCACATGCGCAACAACATCGATGCGTGGTGGCCGTTTGTCGAGCAAGGCGTGGAGGCCATTGTGATGAATGCCTCAGGCTGCGGTGTGATGGTCAAAGACTACGGCCACGTGCTCAAAGATGATGCCGTCTATGCGGCCAAAGCCAAGCGCATCAGCGAACTCACGCAAGACTTGAGCGAGCTGTTGCCCGAGCTAGTGCCGCTGCTCAAACCCAAACTCAAGGCCGCAGTGATGGCGCAGGTGGGCTTGCAAGCGTTTCATCCGCCATGCACGTTGCAGCACGGTCAGCAGCTCAAAGGTGGGGTCGAAAAACATTTGACCGATCTGGGGTTTACCGTCCAAGTCACCAACAGCGAATCGCATTTGTGTTGCGGCTCCGCCGGCACCTACAGCGTGTTGAACCCAGAGATCAGCATCACCTTGCGCGACCGCAAACTTGGCCACTTGGATGCGCTTCAACCCAAAGCCATCCTGAGCGCCAACGTCGGTTGCATCACCCACTTGCAAAGCGGCACGGATGTACCGGTGAGGCATTGGGTGGAAGTGCTGGATGAGGCGTTGAATTAACGGGCCAAGGCGGCTTCAATATCGTTGCCCAGTTTCCCTGGCGCATCCATGGATGCATAGCGCTTGAGCACCCGTCCGTCTTTGCCCACCAAGAACTTGGTGAAGTTCCACTTGATGGCTTCGCTACCCAATAGACCCGGCGCCTCTGCTTTGAGCCACTTGAAGAGTGGGTGCGCATTGTCACCATTCACATCTACTTTTTCCATCATCGCAAAGCTGACACCGTAGTTGCGTTGGCAGAACGCGCCGATTTCGGCGTTGGTGCCCGAGTCTTGTGCGCCAAACTGGTTGCATGGAAAACCAATGACGACCAAGCCTCGGCTGCCATAGGTTTGATGCAGCGACTCAAGGCCCTCAAACTGCGGTGTGAAGCCGCAAGCGCTGGCGGTGTTGACAACGAGCAGGACCTTGCCTTGCAGGTCGGCAAATGACACGGGTGTGCCATCAATTTGGGTGGCGGTGAAGTGGGTCGATGCAGTCATGGTGAGGCGTCTTTCGAAGTGTGGGTCTGTGAAGCCAGTAACGCGGCCAACACAATCATGCCGCCACCAAGGCCCACGCGCCACGTGAGTGCCGATGTCCCTAATGCAACGGAGGACACGCTGGCAAATACCACCTCGGACATCATCACCATCGCGGTGGTGTGCGCGCTCAAAAGGGCTGCGCCGTATTGCAAGGTGTAGTTCGATAACAAAAAGGCGGCGCTCAGGCCCACCACATAAGGCGCCCAAGTGGCGGCTGCTTCAGCAACAGTCGACACGCCAAGGCCTTCTAGCGGCACCGCAAGGACCGCAGGAATGACGCCCGCCACGGTGGCCAATACCGCGCAGGCCAACGCCATCAAAGCGCCCCCACCAAACATGGCCATCATGCGCGAGGACTCGGGCGTGTGCTGCAAACGCAGTAGCCAGATGTTGGTCAGTGCAAAACAAAAGCCAGCAAAAAGCGCCAACATATCGGGTAGATCTTGCGGAAGGGGCCAAGGTGAATCGGATGTTTTGAGCACCCACGCCACGCCGAGTAGCGCCAGCCCCAAACGCGCCAAAGCGCCCTGGGTGGGCCGCTCTTTCAGCAACCACCACGCCAGCAGCAAGGACCACGTCGGCATCAGATAAAACAGCAACACCACCCGCATCACGTCGCCCGTGGTGACGGCCCAGTTGAAGCCCACATTGGTCAGGCCCGAGGCTGCCATGAGCCACCAGAGTTGTGGGTGTTGCCGAAAGCTACGCCAGCCCGAAGGGCTGATCAACAAGAGCACAAGGGTGGCGAGGGTGAAGACCCAAGCCGTGGCCCACAAGGGGTGAAGCCCGGCCGCATCGAGCTGGCGAAGCGGCCACCAAGACAGGCCCCAGACCAAGGCATTGAAGACCAATGCCAGCACCGCCAACATGGGGTGCGTGGACATGGCTTAGCCGTGCAAATCGTCGTTGCGGGCGATGTGCATCAGGCGTGACAGTTCTTCGCGGTGATGGACGTGATTGTCCTCATGCCACAGTTTGATGAGCCACATCACAAAGCCGACCAGCACGCCAAAGGCGGTGATGGCGGCGAAGGCGCTCAAGCCCATGCTGGTGCTGAAGGAGTACAGACCACCTAAGCACAGGATGCACAACTGTTCATTCATGTTTTGCACCGCGATGGAGCGGCCAGCCCCCATCAAGTTATGGCCCCGATGCTGCAGTAGCGCATTCATTGGCACGACCAAGAAGCCACCCAAGCCGCCCAAAATAATTAAGAAGGGGACGGCCAACCAGAGGTTGTCAATGAAGTTCATGGTCACGACAAAGCAACCCATGGCAATGCCCAAAGGCATGAGGCGAGTGGCGTGGTCGAGGCGCATCTTCAAAGAGGCGACCACCGCACCAACAGCAGTGCCAATCGCCACAACGCCCACCAAGCTTGAGGCTTGGGTGGTGCTGTAGCCCAAAGCCGCTGCGCTCCACGCCAACACGATGTAGCGAAGATTGCCGCTCACGCCCCAGAACAGGGTGGTGGTGGCGAGAGAGATTTGCCCAAGCTTGTCTTGCCACAAGCGTTGGTTGCAATGCCAAAAATCGGGCACCAAAGCCAGTAAATTTCGGGCCATGCTTTTTTCAGGGTCCGCGCGCATGGGCATCAGCGCTGCGCCTGTGTTCGGAATGCGGGTGTTGAACCAAGCAGCCAAGGCGTAAAGAGGGATCAACAAACACATGGCGGCTTCAGCCGAAGTGTCGATGCCGGTGGTGAGGAACGGCAGATCGAAAGACAACAACCAACCAGACAAGCTCTGCCCTACCAATTGGCCGCCCAACAAAACCCCCAAGATGATGGAGGTGATGGTCAAGCCTTCAATCCAACCATTGGCCTTGACCAGTTGAGATGCGGGCAACAGCTCCGTCAAGATGCCGTACTTGGCTGGGGAGTAAGCCGCTGCGCCCAAGCCCACGACAGCAAAGGCGAGTAAGGGGTGAACGCCAAACAACATCATCAAGCAACCCACCACCTTGATGGTGTTGCTCATTAGCATGACTTCGCCCTTGGGTCGCGAGTCGGCAAAGGCACCCACGAAGGGGGCCAATACGACGTAGAACAGAGCGAACATGGGCACCAGAGCGGCACGCTGCCATTCAGCTCCGCCATCTGATTTCAGTAATTCGACGGCCGTGACAAACAGTGCGTTGTCGGCCAACGAACTGAAAAATTGGGCCGACATGATGGTGTAAAAACCGCGCTTCATGGGAGGGTCTGGCAAGTTGCAACGTGTTGCGAACGAGCTGATTTGTCTTTCTTCTTAATCAAGCCAAGGTTATATCACGCGGGTGCCACAATATTAGCCATGCCACGTCCGATTCAAGCCTTTGTTCACGCTGACGCCTTGCGTCATAACTTAGCACGCGTGCGTGCTGCCGCACCCGATGCACGTGTATGGGCTGTGGTCAAAGCCAATGCCTATGGCCACGGAATTGAGAACGTGTTTGAAGGTTTACGCGCCGCCGATGGCTTTGCCTTGCTAGACCTAGACGAGGCGCAACGCATACGCAGCTTGGGCTGGCGCGGGCCGGTGTTGCTTTTGGAGGGTGTGTTTGAGATGCGTGATTTAGAGCTGTGCTCGCGTCTTGACCTGTGGCACACCGTGCATTGCGACGAGCAAATTGACATGTTGAGCCGGCACAAGACCCAAGTGCCGCACCGTGTATTTCTCAAAATGAACAGTGGTATGAATCGCCTAGGTTTCACGCCCCTGCGGTTTCGTTCGGCGTGGACGCGTTTGAACCAATTGCCACAAGTGGAAGAAATTTCGTTGGTGACGCATTTCAGCGACGCTGATGGCGCCAAGGGCGTGGCCGAACAAATGGCTTTGTTTAACCAAGCCACCGAAGACTTGCCGGGTGAGCGCAGCACCTGCAACAGCGCCGGCGTCTTGCGTCATGCCGCCGATGTCGGCGTGGTGGCCGACTGGGTTCGCCCCGGGATCGCGCTGTACGGCAGCGCCCCTGACTTTCCTGAGCGCACCATCGCGCAGTGGGATTTGCAGCCCACCATGAGTTTGCGTAGCCGCGTGATTGCCACGCAAGACCTGCAAGTCGGCGACACCGTGGGTTACGGCTCAACGTTCAAAGCAGAGGCGCCCTTGCGCTTGGGTGTCGTGGCCTGTGGCTATGCGGACGGGTACCCGCGCCATTGCCCGACGGGCACGCCCGTGTTGGTCGATGGTGTGCGCACTCGCACCTTGGGTCGCGTGAGCATGGACATGATCGCGGTGGACCTCACGCCTTGCGATCAGGCTAGCTTTGGCAGCGAAGTCACGCTGTGGGGCAAAGCCACCAACGGCACGGTGCTGCCGATTGACGAGGTCGCCCAAGCCGCAGGCACGGTCGGCTATGAGTTGATGTGCGCGGTGTCGGGCCGCGTGGGTTTCACGCAAGACTGATGCAATGAGCCACCCCACGGTGCCTCTGCGTCACCTGCTGCTGGCGCTGGCTGTTGTGGCGGTATGGGGCAGCAACTTTGTGGTCATCAAAAATGCATTGGGACATTTGCCGCCCTTGTTGTTTGCGGCGTTGAGGTTCACGCTCGCTTTTTTACCGGCGGCTTTTTTCTTGCCGCGTCCGGCCGTGCCTTGGTACAACTTAGCCGCTTATGGTTGTTTGATTGGGTTGGTGCAGTTCGGCGCGCTTTACATGGCGATCAACGGCCATATTGCACCGGGTCTGGCCTCATTGGTGGTGCAAACGCAAGTGTTCTTCACGATCGGTTTGTCCATGTACCTGAGTGGTGAGCGCGTGCGTCCGTTCCAGTGGGCCGCGTTGTTATTGGCGGTGATCGGCATTGCGGTCATTGGGGCGCACACTGATGCTGACACCACAGGCTTGGGCTTGGGGTTGGTGCTGTTGGCCGCTTTGGGATGGTCGCTGGGCAACATGGTGGGCAAGCAAGCGGGGCAGGTGAACATGTTGGCCTATGTGGTGTGGGCCAGCGCGTTTTCGGTACCGCCGTTGTTCGCCTTGTCTTGGTGGACGGAAGGTTGGCCTGCCATGCAGGCGGGGGTGTTGCAGGCGGATGCACTCACGTGGGCGGCAGTGGCTTGGCAGGCGTGGGGCAACACCTTGTTTGGCTATGCGGCGTGGGGCTGGTTGCTGGCACGTTACCCGGCTTCAACGATCACGCCGATGGCCTTATTGGTGCCTGTGTTTGGCATGGGGGCTGCGGCCTGGTTGCTGGCCGAGCCTTTGCCCGCATGGAAACTGCTGGCCGCGGCCTTGGTGATGACGGGCTTGACCTTGAATGTGTGGT